>JAEUIL010000071.1 GCA_016794255.1 Planctomycetaceae bacterium
GAAGTGGCCGATGTCGATCGCTTGGTGCAGTCACTCCTTCAAGGTGGCGCGAGTCCGGGTGACTGCGTCGTCGCGATCGGCGGCGGTTCGGCGATCGACTTGGCCAAGGCCGCCGCGGCGTTGGTCACCAATCAGCCCGACGATAGTTCGCTACCGAACAGTGCTCCGGCCCCGAGTGTGCTCGATTATCTCGAAGGGGTCGGACGGGGATTAACGATCACGCGTCCGCCGCTCCCCTTGATCGTGTTGCCCACCACCAGTGGTACGGGCTCAGAGGCGACGAAAAACGCGGTGATCAACTCGTATGACCCGGCGTGGAAGAAGAGCATGCGGTCCAATCTGATGGTGCCGCGCGTGGCGCTGGTGGATCCCGAGTTGAGCGTGAGTGTGCCGCCGCAAACGACCGCGTATACCGGCATGGACGCCATTACGCAGTTGATCGAGAGTTACGTCTGTCGCAACGCTCGGCCGGTACCATGTGCGCTGGCGGTCGAGGGTCTGCGGCAGGCGCTTCCGGCAATCGTCACGGCAGTGCGCGATGGACATTCGCGCCCCGCTCGAGAAGCGATGGCCCACGCCGCCTTGCTCAGCGGTATCGCGCTGGCCAACTCGGGCCTCGGCCTGGCTCATGGCGTTGCCGCGGCGCTCGGCTCGCTCGTGAAAGTGCCGCACGGTTTGGCCTGCGCCGTGATGTTGCCCGTCGCCTTGCGGGTCAATCACGAGGTATCGCAAACCGCGCTCGCTACACTTGCTCAAGAGACGCTCGGTGTCGACGCCCGGCAAGAAGCCGTAGCGGCCGAGCGGTTCATCGTTCACATTGAGAGCTTGTGCCACGAACTGGAAATTCCCACGCGGCTCGCGGCACTCGGTGTGACCCGCGAGCAAATCCCCGCGCTGGTGCCCGCGTCACGTGGCAACAGCATGAACGGCAACCCGCGGCAACTCGACGATCGCGAACTGACCGAGCTCTTGGAGTCCATCTGGTGATTCTCGCAGCAGGCCTCACCCCGGCCTTTCAACAGATCCTGACGTTCGAGCCGTTCGTGTGGGGCGAAGTCAATCGAGCCCGCGAGTCAGCGTGGTGTGCGTCGGGCAAGGTGCTCAACGTCGGCGTGGCGCTCGCTCACTTGCAGACGCCCGCGCACACGTTGTCGCCCATTGGCGGCTGGGCACGTGAACCGATCGAACACGAGTTTCGCCAATGGAACGCGCCGGCCACGTGGATCGCCACCGCGGCGCCGACCCGCGTGTGTACGACGATTCTCGATCGCACGCAGCAGCAAACGACCGAGCTGGTGCAAAACGCGGGGCAGCTCACGCCCGCTGAACTCGCCGAGTTTGTCCGAGCATTTCAGCGGCTCGTCACAGACGCCACGGCGGTCGTGCTCACCGGTTCGCTCCCCGCCGGCACGCCATCGACGATCTTTGCCGAGTTGCTCGCCGGGCAGACAATTCCCAGCGTGCTCGACATTCGCGGCCCCGAGTTGCTCGCCGCACTCGCCCAGCGCCCGACGCTCATCAAGCCCAATCGCGAAGAGTTGGCGTACACACTCGGTCGATCGCTCGACACCGACGACGCGTTGCTCGCCGCCATGCGCGAGCTCATTACGCGGGGAGCGCAGAGCGTGCTGGTATCGCAAGGAGGTCGGCCTGCGCTATTGGCGACGCACGACGGCCTGTGGCAACTCACGCCGGCACCCGTGGCCGCGGTCGTGAATCCGATTGGCTGCGGCGATTGTCTCGCGGCAGGCGTCGCCTGGGGATTGTCGCGGGGCTTGCCGATCATCGACGCGGTGGCGCTCGGCATGGGGGCCGCGGCCGACAATGTCAGTCAACTCTTGCCCGCGCGACTCGATCGCGCTCGAGTCGAGCAACTCGCCGCGCAGGTGCAAGTCGCGGCAGTCGTGTGATGTGTCTGTAGATTGAATCGTGTGCCATGTCCATGTCTACGTGGACATGCATTGTCAACGGATAGCACGTCCACGCAGGCGTAGACACAACACTCCGCGCGTCCTTGATGCTTCTCGGCGCTCCTGCCGCTATCACTCGCTTGCTAGCGAACGTAGCTTCGGCACGTCCGATAAATCTTGCCAATTCCGTCCAGCGCGGGGCTCGTCGCTGCCGAACAAATCAATGATCGGACCCGTTGTGCGGCTCTGCCACAACAGCGACGTTCGCATCCAGTCGCGCGATCTCGTGCGGCTGAAACTGTTGTCGGTTGTGAGGGAAGTGGAGTGCAAAGCTCCCGCCGCCCCGCGACTGTAAGGGGGACAACGATCACATACCACTGACTCGCTGGCGAGTTGGGAAGGGTGATCCGAGGTTGAACCCGAGCCAGGATATCTCGCCTGACAACAACCCTAAATCCGTGCTGCTTTCCGCGAGGGAAAGGAAGGAGCTAGTATGTTGTCTGTCCGTCTCCACAGACGGGCGGTGGGCCTTTGGTCTGCGCTCGTCGTCGTTCAACTTGGTCAAGCGGTTCACGCTCAAGAAGCGCCGCTGCCGCCGCTCGATAAGCCGCCGGCAGTCGCCACGACCAACGACCCCGCGCCACCGCTGCCGACACCGCTTGCCGCGCAACCGGTGAGTCAGCCGACTCCCGCCCCGGTGCCGT
>JAEUIL010000084.1 GCA_016794255.1 Planctomycetaceae bacterium
GTCCGAACACGACAACGACTACGCCGGCTTGCGTCGTCAGTGGCAACGCCTGCTCGATCTGCGGGCGTCGACTTCCCCGACAGCCAACGAGCCGGTGCCGTTTTCCACCGCGGAACTAGCGTCATCCGCAACTTGCGGAACGATTCTGCGCTTGCCCGGTGCGAGTGCTGAGTTGCCGCTGCAGGCCGTCGTTCATTCGGGCGATGCGTTGCTGGCCCGAGTGTGCGTGGCGGTGTTGCTCTTAGGACTGACGGCGCTCGTGGTCTATCTGCGCCGACACATCACGTTGACGTTCGACGTGCTGCCACGGCTCGCCAATCCGCTGGGGGTGATCGTCGGCGTGGCGTGGTGGCTGTGGCTCGCGCCGAGTTGGTTCGGCTGGGTGATCATCGTGGCGAGCGTGCTGCTCAGTTTGCGCTCGGGCTTGCGAACGACGACCGACGCCCACTCGTCCATCGTGCGCTTGCCGGTCGCCACGCGCTAAAGCGGGCGGACTTGGTGCCTTTGCCTTGATCGCTACTCGCTAACGAAACACGCCGATCGTCCGCAGCACGTAGTCCACGGCCCGCACCTGCCGACGACTCACGCTGCCGGCCGGAGCGGTGATGTTGACGTCGTCGAAGCCGGTGAGCTGCATGTTGAGATTCGGCATGATGATCTGAAAGCGGTTGCCGCTGCCGCTGAGATCGTTGTTAGCGGTCGAGCCGGTGATATAGGCGAAGTCGCGACCGCCGCGGTTGGCAATGGCTCGCACGCTCTCGAAGCTGAAGACTTGGTTGTAATACAGCGGACTGCTCATCACGCAGTTGGTCACCGAGCCGTAGAAATAATCGTTGCCCGGTGAGTCGAAAAGCCACGCCGTATCTTGCCCACCGAAGGAGCGAGCGACCGCGGCGTCGAAACCGACGGCTTGGCCAAAGAAGTTTGCACCGCTGAGGATCGAATAGCTCGGGTAGCCGTAGAACGTGTCATTACCAGCGGAGTCGAACATCGTCGCCAGATCGCGACCCGCCCCGGCAAAGGCGTACACGTACTCGAAGCCGTAGGCGATGTTGTTCATGCCCGGCCCGACCATCTGCGCCACGGTTGGGGTGAAGTTGAAGTAATCGTTGCTGGGCGAGTCGTAGAGCAGCACTTTGTCGACGCCCGTGTCGGCGCTTTGCACCACGACCTGCTCGAAACTGACGAGCGTCACTTGGGTGCCATCGGCGCGCACGTGGGTGGTTTGGCCGTTGAACATGTACACGACGTCGTTGCCGGGGGCATCGACGAGATACGCGCGATCGTCGTTTGAATTGCCGAAGACATACGTGCGATCAAAGTTCACGGCCCAACTGGTGAGGCCCGACCCGGCCAGCAGCAGCGATGACGACAAGGTCGTCGGCGCGGCATTGCCATGAATTTGCACGACATCGCCATCGCCGCCGTAGACAAACAGATCTTCGCCGACGAGCGTGGCGTTCATGCCGGGGCCCGAGAGCGTGAGTTGCCCGAGGTGCAGCCCATACTGGTCGGCTTGCTGCGCCAGTCCATCGAAGACGCGGATGCTGTCGCGACCGGCGAGACCGTCGAACGAAAACGAAGTGATCGTGTCGAACAACGAGGTCACGCCGTCGATGGTAACCTCGACGCCCGAGATGGTCCGCACGAAGTCGATTTCGTCATCCGCCGACGTGCCGAGAATCGAGACATGCCCCGGGGCAGTGATCGCCGCATGCACGCCGACCGCAAAATCGATCACATCGTAATCGGTTTGCGGCAGGCCGGTGCCCGTGTTGCCAAGGTCTTCGGTATAGATCGAAAGCGCGTCGCTGCCGAGATAATCGACATCGCTCAGGTAACGCAGCCCGACGAGATCGGCGAGCGTGGCATTGATGGCCGGCAGTGGGGCAGTCACGGTCAACGTGGGCGTGCCATTGCCGGTCAGCTCGCCACTCGTGACACCGCCGCTGACATTGGTGGGCAAACTGAGCGTGCCGTGATCGACATTCAGCGTCACGCGAATGGCGGCCGAGCCGGCGTCGACATCCGAGATCGACAGCGACACGAGCGCCGACGAAACCTCGGAACTGACCTGGCTCTGAGCGACGAACAGGTTGACGGGCACCTCGTTGATCGAGAGCAGCTGCCGGGCCTCGAGCGACTCGAAAGTCCCTCGCCGGCTGCGCGACCGGCCACTGGGCGCGGAGCGCCGTCGCAGCCACTGCTGCCACTGCTCGATGGATGGCCCCCAATTCCGCCACATGCTCGTGAATTCCCAGCTAAACTCGCGAAATCACGCCGGGTGGCGTGACTCAAACGAGTTTAGTCCGGGCGTTCCCGAGTCACAACGAAAAAGGAGATGCGGCGGGACGTTACTTCTTGGCCTTCAAAGCCTTCACCGCCTCGATCGTATCGGCGTCGTGGCCGTCAACCTGGACCTTTGGCCAAACCCGAGCAATCACGCCATCGGGCCCGATCAGGTACGTCGAGCGTTGCACGCCCATGCTTTTCTTGCCGTACATGTTCTTCTCGCGCCAAGCACCGTATTTCTCGGCGACTTTGTGCTCGACATCGGCCAACAGCGGAAAGTTGAGCTCGAACTTGTCGCGGAACTTGACGTGGCTGGCGACATCGTCGGTACTGACGCCCAGCACTTTCACGCCTAGCTTGGCCAGCTCCTTGCTCCGATCACGGAACGCACACGCCTCTTTGGTGCAACCGGGGGTATCGTCGCGGGGATAAAAATAGAGCAACACGAAGTTGCCTTGCAGGTCCTTGAGTTTGACCTTGCTGCCGTCGTCGGCGAGGAGCGTGAAATCCGGAGCCTTTTGACCAACTTCGAGCCAGTCGCCCATGGTGAATGCCTCGCAAGAAACGATGTGTGGGAGCTAAAGTTACGAGCCGCGAAGAACCAGACGCTCGGACACGACCGGCTAGTCTAGTTGTCGGATCATAACGCGTCGCGTCACGTCGCCCAGGGGGACATCGAGGGTGGACTGACGATTCGCCAGGTAAGATGGAATGGCGAGCAACGCCAGCGTGAGAACACGGAGCTCGGCGACGGTAGGTAATTTGAACTCTGCTGTGCCGCTGATACACACGGCAAACGGATACGCTTCGGGCCCGGCGAGATTCCAGCCGTGGCGTTCGATCGCATCGACATCACGTGCGGACAAGTGAAATGCCTCGGCGAACATCACGGATGTCGCCGGGATGCTCCGGGCCGATTTCTGCGAAAGGAACTCGCCGCGGAGCAATTGCTGCAAGAGTTTTTCATCTTCGTACAGAGCCAAGCCCAACTCGATACCACTTTGGCCCATGACAATGGCATAGAGGCTCTTGCTGGCCACGTCGGGCATTTTGACTTCGAGTACGGTGTCACCCGGTATTTTGCGCCAAG
>JAEUIL010000093.1 GCA_016794255.1 Planctomycetaceae bacterium
GACGAAACCCTCGTCGAGCGTCACGCCCAACCCCGGTCCTTCGGGCGGAGCGATGTAGCCATCGACCGCTTGGACCCGTTCGTGAGTCAACTCGTGCCGCAAGGGCGAGTCCTCGACGCAATCCTCGAACACAAACGCATCGCGACACGTGCTGAGCCAGTGAATGCTCGCCGCCACCGTGATCGGGCTGGTGTAGCAGTGATTGCACAAGCGCGCGCCGCGTTCTTCGACCCGCGAGCGGATATAGGCCGCGTCAGTGAAACCGCAGCGCGACAAGTCGACTTGATACACGTCGAGCGCGTGGCGATCGATAAGCTGCCGGAACGACTCGCGGCCGCACTCACCCTCGCCGGCGGCAATCGGCAGCGGCGAACGATCACGCAACCACACGTAGCCGTCCACATCGTCTTCACGTAGCGGTTCTTCGAGCCACTCGGGCTTGAACGGCGCAAACGCATGAGCCCGGCGGAGCGCGGTGCGCGCGTCCCACACGCAGCCGGCGTCGATCATCAGCAGCGCGTCGTCACCCAGGCCCTGCCGTGCTCCTTCGACCAATTCGATATCGAGCCGTTCGCTTTGCCCCATCGGCTCCCAACCGAACTTGACGGCTCGATAGCCGTTGTCGATCCAGCGTCGGCCGATGTCACGCGTCGCCCGGCCATCGCGTCCGAACAGGATCGATGCATACGCCAAGACACAGTCGTGTTGCTTGCCACCCAAGAGCCGATGGATCGGTTCGCCGAAATGCTTCCCCTTCAGATCCCAGAGTGCCATGTCGATCGCGGCCATTGCCGTGATGCCGACTGCCGTGCGGCCGAAGTACATCGTGCGGCGATACATCTTCTGCCACAGCCGTTCGTTCTCGAGCGGGTTCTCGCCGATGAGCAACTGCCGCAAGCCGCAGGCGATGTTGTGACTGAACGGTGCGTCGATGATCGACTTCACCACCTCCGGCGAACTATCCGCCTCGCCGATCCCTTCAAGTCCGTTGTCGGTCCGCACGCGCACAAGCACCGAGTCTTGGCTGCTCGCCGTTTTGGCTTCGACACTGGGAATGCGGAGGATTTGGCATACGACCTCGGTGATTTTCATGATGACGCTCGCGGAAAGAACAATCAGGACCGTGTATCAGAATACGGCTTGGTGCCCGTAAATTCCACCTCGTGGAGCCTCGGCCAATTGGCACCTGACTCCGATAAGTGTCGCACGACCGGAAGGATTGCCGTTTGCCAGGTGCTGACTTGTCGACAAGGTCGTGACTGGTAGAATCTGCGACGAGGCGGGGCAGACGAAACTCATTTTCGGCTTCCGTTCATAAAGGGCGCACTGCGGGCGGATGCCGTTTTCCGTCGAATATTGGGACTTGGGGAGAATTGTAATGAAGATTGAGTCGCGCGAATACAAAGTCATTGTCGATGTGGCGCTGTTCGCCGATTTCGACGCGGCGCTAGCGGAAATGAGTGCCGACCTGCAAGGGTTGGTCGAGTCGCTCGAGTTTTCGCTCGACGGCGAGTTCGACATTGATGAACGGGAAGAACAGTCGATTCGCTTTCTGGATACTCGCGACTTCACGTTGCGGCGGAACTCGCTGCTATTGCGTCAGCGGATCAAACTCAAGAACGACAAGACGGAATACACGCTCAAATGTCGTACTGCGGACCGGTATTTTTCCGCGCTGCGAAATTTGGAGCCGGCACAGGGATTAAAGGCCGACCACAAATTCGAGGAGGATATCGGCGCTCCGTTTGTCAGTGGATTCTCGCAGTCGACCACGGTCAAACTGAAACCTGATGACTCGTTTGCCGGCGACAGTTGGCCCCGAACGCTTGCCGAGGGGAGTCAATTGTTTCCCCTATTGAGCGAGACCGAATGCGATGGCCTGCGTTGCTCGGGAGACACGCCGCTAGCAGTCGTCAACGGACGCG
>JAEUIL010000103.1 GCA_016794255.1 Planctomycetaceae bacterium
GCCGAGGAGATTCTGACCGACGTGCGGGGCTTCACCCGACCGCTCGGCGAACGTGGCCCGCAGTTGATCGAGTCGATCGATCGCGCGGCGACGCGGATGGACACGGTCCTCGGCGAGCTCGACACCTTCACGCGCAGCATCAACTCGGCCGACGGCACCGTGGGCCGCTTGATCAAGGACCCCGCGTTGTATGAGTCGCTCAACAGTGTGGCGGCCAACGTCAACGAATTGACCCGCGAGTTGAAGCCGATTGTTCGAGACGCTCGGGCGTTCTCCGACAAGATCTCGCGTCATCCCGAATCGCTCGGTGTACGCGGGGCACTCTTCCCCAGCAGCGGGATCAAGTAATCGACTCTCAGGGCTCCTCGCCCGTTGTGCAGTCCGAGTCGGCGAACCATAATCGCAGCTCATTGCACACCCCACGTTTCGGCGAGGTTCCCGGTCATGCGCATGTTGCTGCTGTTGATGGTTGGTTTGATCTCGTGGTTGAGTTTGTTTGCTAACTCCCACGCGGCCGATGTCCCTGCCAAGCCGAATGTCGTGCTGATCTTCATCGATGATCTCGGCATCAACGACATTGGGCCGTTCGGCAATCAAGTTCACAAGACGCCGCATCTCGATCGCCTCGCCACCGAGGGGATGAAGTTCTCGTGCTTCTATGCCACGCCAGTCTGCTCGATGTCGCGGGCACAATTGATGACCGGCTGCTACAACGCCCGCATCTCGATCCCCGGCGTGTTGTTTCCCGCGAGTAAGATTGGCATCAATCCGGAAGAGACGACCGTGGCCGAGGTGCTGAAGCAACAAGGCTATGCGACCACCTGCATCGGCAAGTGGCACTTGGGACATCGCGAACCGTTCCTGCCCACGCGTAATGGCTTCGACTCGTACTTCGGCATTCCGTATAGCAACGACATGACGATCGACCCCGAGCATGCGGTGTTTGCCAAGGACTGCGTGTTTCGCGAAGGCCTAAATGCAGAAACGTCGCGTAAAGAAGCGATCCGCAACAAGGTGCCGTTGATGCGCGGCGATGAAGTGATCGAGTATCCAGTCGATCAAGACACGCTGACCCAGCGTTACACGGCCGAGGCGGTCGCGTTTCTCAAGGCGAATCGTGAGCGGCCGTTCTTCCTGTATCTGCCGCACTCGATGGTCCACGTTCCGCTAGCGGCTTCCGAGGAATTTCGTAAGCGAAACGACAACAACCTGTTCGCCGCCGCCGTCGAAGAGATGGATTGGTCCGTCGGCCAAATCATGCAGACGCTGAAAGAATTGCAGCTCGACGAACGGACGCTCGTGATCTTCACATCCGATAACGGCGCGTCGACCGGTTCGTCGTTGCCCTTCCGCGGCAAGAAAGCCACGACGTACGAAGGTGGCGTGCGCGAGCCGTGTATCATGCGCTGGACAGGCCAAATCAAGCCGGGCAGCACGTGTGACCAGCTGGCTGGCAACATCGACGTGCTGCCGACGCTCGCCAAGTTGGCCGGCGCGCCGATCGCCGCCGATCACAAGCTCAACGGCCGCACGATCGACGGTCGTGATGTTTCGGCGTTGCTCTTCAATCCGCAAGCTGGTCCAATCCGCGACACGCATCTGTACTATCGTGGCGAGCAAATCGGCGCGATTCGCCAAGGTCCGTGGAAGCTATTTGTGGCACCCGCCTCCAACCCGAATAAGAACAAGCAGCCGGGCAAAAAGGGAAATCTAAAAGGCGACGCCACCCCGGGCCCCGAGTTGTACAACTTGCTCGACGATCCATACGAGACCAAGAACCTTGCCACCGAACAGCCCGGCAAGGTCGACGAACTGCGAAAAGAAGCTCAGCGGTTGGACGGCGAGATTCAGCAGAACAAGCGACCCGCGGGTAGTGTGTAATGACTCAAGCGACCAAAGAGCGGCAGACGTGAGTCTCCCTATGGCTCGGCAAGTCGGTCGAGTCAGTTGAGCGATTGACTAAACTCGGTGCGCTACTTCGTGACCGCGCGAAGTACCCGACGGTGAATAGCTCAGCATACTTCGGATCACGCGGAGCGTGATCGATACTATATGCCGCTTATCGCGAAAGCAGGTCGGTCACGTCGAGGCCGAGGACGAAGACCATCAAGCTCAGGATGAAGCACAGGCCGAGCCAGTGGAACGCGACGACGACGCGCTCGCTAACCGGTTTGCCACGCAGGCCTTCTAAGCTCAAGAAGACAAAGTGTCCGCCGTCGAGCACGGGGATGGGCAAGAAATTGACCACCGCCAAGTTCGCGCTCAGCATCGCGAGAAACACCAACAGCGACGACAAGCCCGAGCTAGCTTGGTAGTACGCCACTTGGCCGATCGTGAGCACGCCGCGCATCAAGAACGGCGAGACTTGGCCAGATCCCAGCTTCTGCAAGAAGCGGTAGACCATCAGCACGTCTTCTTTCGTGTCGCGCCAACCGAGGCTGAGCGCCTCGCCGAATGACTCGGCAATGCGGGTCCGTTTGGCTCGATTGGTGAGCAACCCGCGGTCGGCCTCGAATTGGTCGCTGGCTGCTTCGGGTGTCAGTTCAAAGGTCTTGAGATCGCCCGTGGTCAGCACCATTTT
>JAEUIL010000129.1 GCA_016794255.1 Planctomycetaceae bacterium
GTCCAGACTCCGCTGCAAGGGCTGAACCCGCAACTCCTCGACACACGCACCGAGGCCAACCGCTCCGACCTTCGCGAATACCTGCGCCGTCAACTTGCATCGCAACTTCGCGACCGTCCCGACGCCGACCGCGTCGTCGAACAAATCCTGGCCAAGAGCGAAGGGGTGTTCCTGTACGTCGAACGCTTCTGCGACGACGTTCGGCAAAGCCACCTCTCCCTCGACCGCTCCGACCAATTCCCACAAGGCCTCGGCGGCATCTTCGCACAATGGTTCCAGCGGCAGTTTCCCGATCTGGAAAGATTCCGCAAAGACGTGCGCCCCGCACTCCGCGCCATCCTCGCCGCCCGCGAACCGCTGCCCGTGGAAATCCTCCAGCGCGTGTTCAACTGGCCGGACGAAGAACTCCGCGATTTCACCCGCACCCTCGGCTCGCTGTTCCCGGTCACCAAGGAAAACGGTTGTGAAGTTATCAAGCCCTACCACAAATCACTCGCGGACTGGCTGGCAGACAAGACCAAGCCAGGGGCGTATTTCGTGAGTGTCGAAGACGGGCACCGAATGATGGCGGCGACCAGAATCGCAGAGTTGATTTCGGAAATTCGATATGACGAGTCCGTCGATATTTCGAAATACTGGTCAAGGTGCTTGCTTTACCACTGCATCTCTTCGCGTGACTGGAGCAATCTCGTTACGTGTGTGGCCGATGGCCGCGTGTTTCAGAGCGTTTGGCCCGGAGCATATGACTGCTTTCCGCTACTGTCGTCTTATGACGCCGTTCCACTCAATTCCGATGCATCGCGGCTGTTGGGCTATTTCCGTGCGGACTTCAGCCGACTTGGCGCAGACGCGCTTGTGCCCAGTGTTCTCGAATCTGTCTCGCAAGATACGCGAAGCAATGTTGCGTGGTCTTTAGCAGACGCATTTGCGGACCGAGCCCGAGAAATACAAGTCAGGGCTTTTACCTATGCGCCTCGATTCAACCAGTACTCGAACACGATACGGAACTATTTGCGCCAACATCATCCAGATCAGTTCCTCGAATTTCGCGATCTTATCTATTCATTCGTGGCATTATCTGGGATAGCACCGGCATTTGCTCTCGAAGTCCACACGGGAGCAAGCGATTTTGAACAACGGGCAAAGTCTTTTTTGGACAAACACTCCGCCATCAGTTCATACCTCGGCTACCTCGCCGATTTTGCATGCAACGAAGGATGGTCGGGAGAATTAGAAAGCGAAGCTTACGGTCCAGACCAAGCCTGGAAGAGGCTTGCAAACGTGGCGAGAGGCGTCCGCCCACGTTTTGAATGACACGCGTTTTAAGTTGAGTGTACGACGCAATGATCAATTCTGACTCAACCTCCGGCGCATGGATTTTCGTCTCCCACTCACACCGCGATTTGGAGAAGGTGCGCGCCATTCGGAACGAACTCGAAAAGCGCGGGCACAATCCGATTCTGTTCTACCTCAAGTGCCTGGAGACCGACGACGCGCGCTTGCCCGATCTCATTCGCGACGAGATCAAGGCCCGCGAGTGGTTCATCCTCTGCGATAGCCCACAAGCAAAAGAATCTCGCTGGGTGCAGCAGGAGATTGAACTCATCCAAGGAATGGAAGGGAAAGTGTTTGAGACCGTCGACCTGAGCCAGAATCTGGAAACCGAACTCCACAAGATCATTCGGCTTTCTCGCCGCGCGACGGTGTTTCTCTCGTACGCACGATCCGACGAGGT
This sequence comes from Planctomycetaceae bacterium, assembly GCA_016794255.1. Taxonomy (GTDB): domain Bacteria; phylum Planctomycetota; class Planctomycetia; order Pirellulales; family PNKZ01; genus JAEUIL01. Next base: position 1,736 of record JAEUIL010000129.1, read on the forward strand.
CTCGGCCGAACGGATCCGCCAATCGCTCCTCAACCATGATTTTGCCGTGTGGGACGAATCGGCTATGGCTGCGGGCGATGACTTCACAGTCCAACTACGCCAGGGCATCGACGAGGCCGCCGCTCGCGGGTTTGTGCTCGTGCTGCTAAGCCCGGCTTCGATGACCAGCACTTGGCGCAAATACGAAACAGACTACGCTTTTTCCATCAAGGCCAACATCATTCCAGTCGTCGTCGCGCCGTTCGACCCGGCCGCATTGCCCCCTCAACTCGCGCAACTTCAGTGGTTCGATCTGACGACCGGTGATTTCGACCGAGGAGTCGAAAGACTGGTGGAAAGCTTGAAAACGCGCGCAATGAATTTGGTTGCCGAAAAGGTCGCCGTTTCGAGCGCGTGCCGCAGCGCCGCCTCCACATCGGCATTCTCAAACTTCGCCTTGCGGAACGTCAGCACGATATCGGCCAGCGGTGTCGAGATACGTCGGACACGCGAGGCGACCCCTTGCGGGCGCTTTTTGGGTCGGCTGCCGACGCGCTCGTCAACCTGTCGTTCGGTTTCCACCGCCGTCAGTTTCTCGGCCACGATCCGCGAAGCGAATGCTTCCTGTTCGGCTGCGGGCAGTCGTGACAGGTTGTAGAGGTGCCGCTTCGAGATCGGTTTTTCGGCTCCGGCATCGGCTCGGGCCAAATCCTTGACCTTCTCGTCGGCGTAATCATTGATCGCCAGATACTTGGAGATTTCCCCCTTCGGCTTGCCGGTCAGTCGGGCAATCTCTTGCTGCGACAGGCCGTGCTCGTCGCGCAAACGACCCAGCGCCGTCGCCATATCAGTCGGGCTGAGTTCGGCCCGTTGCCAGTTGTGGACGATTTGATCGACCAGAAGTTCCTTGCCCGTCGTGCGCTGAATCCAACAAGGGAGTTCCTCGACGCCGAGTTGCACCGCGGCTTGAAAGCGACGGCCGCCGTCGATGACGCGGTACATCTGCTGCTCGTCGTCCCACCGAACCGTTAGCGGCTGCTTGATGCCGCGCTCGCGGATCGAGTCGGCCAGTTCCGACAATTGATCGGCGTCGAACTGGCGACGGGGCTGATCGGGATCGGCCATGATCCGCTCGGTGCGAATGCTGTAGGCATCCGCTAGTCGCCGGCGCCCTTCAAGCTCCGCCGCGACCGTACCGTCGCCCGCTTCAAGCGACAGCGACGACGGGTTGGCGAAGGCCGCGTCCGCCGCTTGGGTCGCCGACTCCTGAGAGCCTTTCCGCGCGGGATTCGACTTCGTCGAAGGAGGATCGAGCAATGCGTGCTGCATGGCTGGTGGGGGAATGGAGGACGATGGGAACGCGATCGGTCACCGCTTGCTCAAACAACGACAGATCGGGAATGGCGGTCGCGAAGGCGTCGTCGCCGAACTTCTCGCGGAGGCGATTCGTGTAGGTGCTCTGATACTTCCGGACCATCCTGTACCGCGACACGACGTAGCCCAAGAGCCTGAGTCGGGCGTTATGTCGCCTGCGAACGTGGTCAAGCGTTTTGATGACGTGGTTCGTGCCGAGCGCGCCCCATTGGGCCGCTTCCAAGGGGATCAGCAGAAAATCCGAGGCGCAGAGCGCCGCGTAGGTGATGAGCGAAATGTCGGCCGGGCAGTCGATCAGGATGTAATCGTAGAGCAGTGCCACCTCGCGGAGCGGATCGACCAGCGACGAAACCAGGCCGGAGGCATCCCACTTGGTCGGATCGGTGAGATTGAACTGCTCCAGGGCGAAGCTGCCGGGAATCGCATCGACATGGCTGAGGTGACTACGACGCACAATTGCCTGCACCTGCGGATCAACCGCGGGATTGAAGAAGGCTTCGGTTCCCGGCCCGGCGACCTTGTCACCCAAGAGCGTCGTCGAGATGTTTCCTTGCTTGTCGAGATCGACGACGAGGCATCGCTTGCCGCGTTCTTGGCAGACGCCCGCGATGAGCCAGCAAAGGTGCGTTTTACCGACGCCCCCTTTGAGGTTCAGCGACGTAATGATCCGGGCCGTGCGGTGTGTGGTGTTGGGCACGGAGAGAACCGTAGCATGGTCGCGCGCGATCGACCAAATCGGTTTCTCGGAGAAACTCTCGACTTGGCCACAATCTTCAGCCGCGTCAACGCGCGCAGAGACGGTCGCCGGAACGAGTACGGGGAAAGCCTGCAAAAACACGCCGCAGAGAAAGGCGTCGATGGTTGCGTCATCGGCATGAGCAGCCGATGGTTCGTCAACCGATTCTGAGCGCAAAGCGATGAACTGACTGGTATCGTCCCCGTCGTGCCGAAAGCACGTCCCTATCTCGGCCTCACCCCCGCCGACCACTCGCGAAAACTCGGTCAGGGACTCTCGCAGTTATCCCTCGTCGAGCATGCGCTCTGCCCACTCGACGCCGAGGCATCGCTCCAACCGAATCTAAATCACTCGTCCGAATACTTCTACACCGACCGCCAAGGGCATCGCCGCAAGGCGACGGCTCGCGTGACGGCGCCGGACGGACTGTCGGCCTATGACGAGTTGTATCTGTGGGGTCTATTGGCCTTGAACTTCGCCCAGGCGGACCCCACCGTCGAGTTCTCCGCCACGCCCCACTACTGCCTCAGGCAGCTTGGCTTGATCGACGGTTCGCTGCACCGGGGCGGTAAAACCTACGAACTGTTCCGCTCCGCGATCGAGCGGCTTTCGGCCGTGACCTACCAGAACAACGGCTTCTATGATCCGGTCCGCGGCGAGCATTGCAACGTGTCCTTTGGGTTCTTGCGCTACCGTCTGCCGCTGGGGCATGATTCGTCGCGCGCGTGGCGATTCTACTGGGACGGACTCTTGTTCGAGATTTGCCAAGCGTCGGGCAGTGGATTGTCATTCGACCTTGATACCTATCGCCAAC
>JAEUIL010000130.1 GCA_016794255.1 Planctomycetaceae bacterium
AAGAGGCACTGGCGGCGAAGTACGGCGCTGAATCGATTCCGTTGCTGCTCGTGTTCAAGGACGGCAAGGTGGTCGAGAAGAAGCTTGGCTCAGGCCCCAAAGCCGAGATCGAAGCGCTGATCAAGAAGGCGCTATGAACCTTGAGGTTTGCAAATCATCGCCGACGCGATGGTTGACTGCCGAAGAGTTTTTTCTGCTACCGAGCAACGGTCAGCGAGCGGAGTTGGTGCGTGGCGAGAGTGTTCCTTGCGAGATCTCAGGCTTTCGGCACGGGGCGCTCTGTTGCGGGTTGTTGCGCGCGGTAACGAACTACTTGGTGTTTCATGACATTGCCCGGGTCGTGCCGCGCGTAGGGATCATTACTCACCGGAACCCCGACACGGTGCGCGGTCCCGAAGTTTCTGTGTTGTCCTACGATCGCTTGCCGCGCACTTCGTGTCCTATCGGTTACTTGGACGTGCCACCTGAAGCTGTCTTTGAAGTCCTCGATCCCACAGATCGACCGGAGAACGTGCTTGACCGAGTGGCCGAATTTTTGGCGGCGAGTGTGTTGTATGTGATTGTCGTCGATCCCGATCGCGAAACCGTCGTGGTCCATCGCGCCGATCGCTCGCAGTCGTTGCTGCTCAAAGGCCAGAGTCTGACGCTGCCCGAGTTGCTGCCCGGCTTTGAATTGCCGCTCGATCGCTTGTTCCCCGGACAGTGAAGAGACCACTTTTCGCCATGATTAATCCTTACGCTCCGCCGATCGAGGACGTCACCCGTGCGCCGGAACACCCCGTTGAGTTATCGCTCTGGCGGCGGTTGCTAGGTGGGTATCTTTTTCTTCTGGCACTTGGCAGTGGCGTGTACGCGATTGTCATCATCGGCGCAATTTGTCATTCGCTCTATTTTTATCCACCGACGGAATTTCGCGATTTGAAGACAATGTTCGGATTCGCTTCCTCGTTTGTCATCGCAAGTTGGTTTCACCTTTGGTTGAGGAGCGTTGTGTTACGCCGCTGATTTGACGAACATGGTTGGAACCGATTCTGCTATGCTCAACGAGAAGATATCGAGAATTGCAGGTCAACCTTAGTCATTCGGAATTCGTGCTTCCTTCGTCATTCGTACCTTAGGCATTCGTCATTGTCGGCGAACTCGATCCTCATCGCTCTCCAATAGCGACCCCTATGCTCTGTTATCTGATCCGTCACGGCGAAAGTGCTTACAACGTCGAAGGACGGATTCAGGGACAAGCCAACGTGCCGCTGACCGAACTCGGTCGTAAGCAAGCGCTCGCGCTAGGCAACGCCTTTCGCGATCAGCAATTCGACGCGTTATTCAGCTCACCGCTCGATCGTGCGTATCACACGGCCGAGCCAGTCGCCGCGGCGCTGGAGCTGCCGATTCAAACCGACGATCGACTCAAGGAGTTGAATGCCGGCGTCTTCCAGGGACTGGTGTGGAACGAGATTGTCGCTCAACATCCCGAGGCCGCGGCCCGTTGGAAATCGCTCGATCCCGACTACCGCATTCCCGGCGGCGAATCGCGGCGCGATCTCGTGCAACGGGCCCTCGCCGTGATTGAATCGATACGCTCGCTCGGGCACAAACGGGTCGTGATCGTCGCTCACGGCGGACTGCTCTCGGCCGGTCTCAAGGGACTCCTCGACATACCGGCCGAGCGCAATCCGTTCATGCTCTACAACGGCTCGATCAGCACGCTTCACTGGGGCGAACAGTTCAAAGTTTTGACGCTCAATCAAATTGATCATTTGCATCTCGACGGCGAACGACTCGACAGTCGTATGGGGGATTTGTAGTTGGGAAGGAAGAGAAGCTAACCACAGAGACGCAGAGGGCACAGAGGAAATGCAGAGTTCTTGGTGCTTGGTTCTTAGTGCTTGGTTTAGGGCGTCCGAAGGCGCATCGATTCAAGTTCGGTTATCGATAACGACCATCGGCCGATCGACAGTTCTCAACGAAGCACCAAGAACTACGAACGTTGCATGCTCTGCGTCCTCTGTGTCTCTGTGGTTCCCATGCATTCTTACTTCGTTTGATCTGCCATTCGATTCGCCTGTTCCTGATCGAAATCGAGACCTGCGCGTTGACACCATGTCTGCCGCGAAAGGACGAGATTGGCGAACTCAATCTCGGATTGCTTCGCCTCTTGCAGTCGATCCCGCACATGCACCGACGGTGCGGCGGCTTGAACCTCGACTTGCTCCCACGCATGCTGCGGCAGTCGGCCGCTCTGGACGGCGTGCTCGATCACCCGGTGCATCACTTCGAGGTCGGTTTCGATGAGCTGCTTTTGCCAGCGCTCAAACATTCGCACCGCGGGCCCCTCGGCGATCATGGTCGACGAGAAATTCGCGTTCGACGCGTCACTCGTCAGCATGAACTCGGGCATCACCAACCGCGCGGCAATCGCCCGCAACTCGGCTTGCAGCACGGTGACAAAACTGCTGGCGTCGAGCGCGGTAGCGATGCCCGAAGCCGACGATGTAGTTGATCCGGTTCTCGTGACCGTTGATCGCATACTCGTTACTCACGGCCAGCGCCCGGCACTGGGTGCGAATCTCGGCCAACTCGGTCTCGCTGCGATACGCGACTCCGACACAATCGTGGCCCTCGCCCGCCGCGCCGAGCGACATCCAGCGCGAACCGTCGTCATCGCACCAGGCATCGCGCGGATCGACAAGCGAGTCGAGCAATTGTTCGTAAGCGGTCGTCAAACGTTCTTCGAGCAGTTGAGCGGTCATGAGCGGAACTCCGTGGGAAGTAGAGAGTGGTTGGTGGTTAGTGGTTGGTGATGAGAAACAGATGCTCCCTCACCTGTTATTCGGAGTAGAGGGGCAGCCGATCGCCCAGACCGTCGGAGGTGCGTGTCTCTTCAAGCCACTCGCCAGCGATGCGAATGGCCATTTCGAGCGCGTCGGGTCCGTCATCGTGATCGGCCAGCGGAAACTCCTTGAGCTGCTGCACCAATAGTCGCGTCGACGGCGAGTTGGCTTTGAAGCGAACCCGCTTGAGCGAAAGATACTGGCCCAACCGACGAATGCGCACTTGTTTGTTGACCGAATTGGTCAGCAGATACGGCGAACGCGCGACGAGCCCGTGCCGCGTGAACTCGGCGCTCACGGCCGGAGCCAGCAAGTCTTGAAACTGATTCGCTTCGATGCCAAACACGTCGGGCTGAAATTGTCGATAACACTCGACCGCATCGGAGACCATTTGCGGCGTGGGACGACGGGCCAAGTCGGCCTCGACGTACAACATGCCGTGCCGATCGACGCCGAGCATCACGAGTGCCGAGTAATCGCCGTGCCGCGACTCGCTGCCTTTGCTCGGATCAAGCACCAGCGTTTTGACCTGAAATTCACGGGGCCAATCGTCGAACCAGATCGTCGCGTCGAAGTAACTCTCGGGCCATTCGCACAACTCGGGATTGACCGGCGAGCCTTGCTTCTCGCGCTCGAAGGCTGGCCGACCGCTTTCGACGCGCATGCACATCAGCGTGTACAGGTCTTCTTCCTCG
>JAEUIL010000164.1 GCA_016794255.1 Planctomycetaceae bacterium
GGTTACGACGTGACCGACGATTTTGTTCGCTACTGTCGTCCGCTCGTCGGCGAAGACATGACCTCGCTGCCGATGATCGACGGTCGGCAACGGCTCACGCGGTTCAAGAAGATTCACGCCGAGCAGAAGCTGCCGAAGTACGTGCCGCAAGCGGATCGAAAGAAGGCGTAGGAGAAAAAGTGGTTGGTGATTGGTGGTTCGTGGTTGGATAAAAATCCAGTCCCACTCTCGCCCCTCACCCACTCGCTTGCGGTTTCGCGCCCTAACTTACTCACCTACTCACTTACTCACCTCCTCTCCCCATGTACGACCACACGCCGCAACACGACTTCCTCGTCGGCATCGACTCCGACGGCTGCGCCTTCGACACAATGGAAGTGAAGCACAAAGAATGCTTCATTCCCAACACGATCAATACGTACGATCTGCAAGGGATCAGCAAGTTCGCGCGTGAGGCGGCCGAGTTTGTGAACTTGTATTCAAAGAGTCGCGGCATCAACCGCTTCCCGGCGCTCGTCGAAACGCTCGAGTGGCTGCAAAAACGGCCCGAGGTCAAGGCACGCGGCATCGACATCAAGATTCCCGCCACGCTGCTCAATTGGGTCAAGACCGAGACTAAGCTCGGCAATCCGGCGCTGAAGAAGGCGGTGGCCGAGACGGGTGATCCCGACTTGAAGCGCTGTCTCGAATGGTCCGAGGCCGTGAACGAGACCGTCGAACGGTTCGTGCGTGGCGTGCCGCCGTTTCCGTACTTGCGGGAGAGTCTCGAAAAGCTGCTCGGCAAGGCCGACATGCTCGTCGTCTCGGCGACGCCCAACGACGCCTTGAACCGCGAATGGGAAGAGCACGGCATTCGCAAGTATGTCGCCGCGATCTGCGGACAAGAAGTCGGCACCAAGAAAGAAGTGCTGCAACTCGCCAAGAAGTACAAGGCCAATCACACGCTGATGATCGGCGACGCCCCGGGCGATTACTCGGCCGCCAAGGCCAACAACGCGCTCTTCTATCCGATCTGCCCCGGGTCGGAAGATCGCAGTTGGAAACGGTTCCTCGACGAGGGCATCGATCGCTTCCTGAATGGCACCTTTGCCGGCGCGTATCAGGACCAGTTGCTGGCAGAGTTCGACAAGTGTCTGCCCGCAACGCCCCCTTGGCCGACTACGTAAATGACATAGCAAGGTGTAGGGAACACGGATGAACACAGATAAAGGGGATAAAGGAGATATGTTGACTCGTGAGTGCTGAGCAAAGAGCCAATTACAACATTCGCTTTTAACTCCGCATTCCGAACTCCACACTCCCCATTTGCCTGATCCCCGTTCATCCCCTTCATCTGTGTTCATCCGTGTTCCCTACGCTCCCCATCTCCAACCACCTTCGCTTCGAGTCACCCCATGTCTGAAAAGCTTGCTGATTTTGGTCTGATTGGTTTGGCCGTGATGGGCGAGAATCTCGCCTTGAACGTCGAGAGCCGCGGCTATCGCGTGGCGGTGTTCAACCGCACGACGAGTGTCGTGGACGCCTTGATGAACGGTCGGGCCAAGGAAAAGAACTTCATCGGCTGTCACTCGATCGAAGAGTTGGTCAAAAGCGTCGCTCGGCCGCGCAAGATCATGATGATGGTCAAGGCCGGCAAGCCGGTCGATGAATTGATCGATCAACTCATTCCGCTGCTCGACGAAGGTGATGTGATCATCGACGGCGGCAACGAGCACTACACCAACAGCGAACGCCGCACGCAGTACGTCGAGAGCAAGAAGTTGCTGTTCATCGGCACCGGCGTCTCGGGCGGTGAGGAAGGCGCGCTCAAAGGTCCGAGCATGATGCCCGGCGGGTCACCGGCCGCTTGGCCGCTCGTGAAGCCGATCTTTCAAGCGATCTCGGCCAAGGTCGGCCCGAATCATGACATTCCGTGCTGCGAATGGGTCGGTCCCGGCGGCGCGGGCCAGTACGTGAAGATGGTCCATAACGGCATCGAGTACGGCGACATGCAGCTCATCTGCGAAGCGTACTTCCTGCTCAAGGCCGGCCTGGGCCTCACGAACGACGAACTTTACGACGTCTTTAGCGAGTGGAACCGCGGCGAGCTCGACAGCTACTTGATCGAGATCACGCGCGACATTTTCAGCGTCAAAGATCCCGATACCGGTAACTACATGGTCGACATGATCGTCGACAAGGCGGGAGCCAAGGGAACCGGCAAGTGGATGAGCCAACTCGCGCTCGATCTCGGCGTGCCCAGCACGCTGGTCACCGAAGCGGTCTACGCTCGTTGTCTCTCGGCGCTCAAGGATGCCCGCACTCGCGCGAGCAAGGTCTTGTCGGGTCCCAAGGGCGTGAAGCTTGTCGCCGACAAGAAGAAATTCGTCGAGCAAGTGCGCCAAGCGTTGTACGCCTCGAAGATTGCCAGCTATGCCCAAGGCTTCGTGCAGTTGCAAGCCGCGGCGGCCGAGCACAAGTGGCCGTTGAATTACGGCAACATCGCACTGTTGTGGCGCGGCGGTTGCATCATTCGCGCTCGGTTCCTCGAGCGAATCAAGGAAGCGTTTGACGCTAATCCGAACCTAGAAAACCTGCTGCTGGCTCCGTACTTCACGCAGGCGATTGAGTCGGCTCAAGTCGCCTGGCGCGACGTGGTTGTGAAAGCGATCCAACTCGGAATTCCCGTCCCGGGCTTTACGACGGCGTTGACCTATTTCGATGGGTACCGCACCGAGCGTTTGCCGGCGAATCTGTTGCAGGCCCAACGCGACTACTTCGGGGCTCACACCTACGAACGGCTCGACAAGCCCGGTGCGTTCCACACCGAATGGATTCAATTGCGTCGCCAGCCGAGTTAAGTTCACCTGGGCTCGATTCCGGTACGACGAGCGGTTTTTTGACGACCCCGCCAGCGGATGGTACGATCGAAACCATGGAACTCAAACTCAAAGTCATGCAGGGTAAAAGCGCGGGGCAGATGTTGCCTGTGGCGGGACCGCGCTTCTTAATCGGCCGTAGCGACCGTTGCCATCTCCGCCCGCGTAGCGATGCCGTCGCCGAGGAGCAATGTGCCCTCGAACTCGAACCGGCCCGGGTCGTGATTCGCGACTTGGCCGGCAACGGTTCGACGCTGGTCAACGGTGCCGCCATCACCGGTACCCGCGAGCTCAAGTCTGGCGACCAACTCAAGGTCGGGCCGCTCGAGTTCGAAGTGCAAATGTCGACCGGCATGGCTTCGAAGAAGGCCCCCAAGGTGCAAAGTCCCGAAGAGGCCGCGAGCCGTTTGGCCGTGGGACGCAAGAAGGAAATGGATGTTGCCTCGTGGCTCGATGAGCCGGCTGCTGATGTTGAAGCTGAAGCCGTTCCGCCGACGCGTTCCGTGAAGATGAGCGATGAAGAACGGGCTGCGCTCGGGTTGATGACGCCCGAGGAATTGCGAACCCTCCAGGCCAAACAAGCCAGCGAGAATCAAACCACCGCTGCCGATTCGCACCATCAGAAGGCGGCCGAGACGCTCAACAAACTGCTTAAGAAGAAATAGTACGCGGCCAATGCGGGGCTGATTTTGCCCTCTATCGGGAGATTGCTGAATATGTCGACGACCGACGAAGAACAACTCAAGCGCCGTTATCGTGAGTTCATGGACTTGCTGCCGTTGACGATCCAACTCGCCGGTCTCGGGCCCAACACCGGTCCTCGGGCGCTGACTCCCGAGCAGATGGAGGCCCGGGCGTCGACGATCATGAACGCCTACAAGGTCGCCAAGCAGACCATTCGAGAAGTCATCAAGGGGGGCTAATTCGACGGTCGATAACGGAAGTATCGCGGAGATTTGCCCCGGGTTGGTCGGCTGTCTATAGTGAAGACAGGCAGGCAATTTTGGGTCCAGATTTGTGGGAGAACGCGACTTTGAAACCGACGAAGAAGTCAGTCAAAAAGAAAAAGAGCGCCGCCATGTTGGGCCTGGGGCTCGATGGCGAAGATGGGCACACCCGGATCACCAAGGGTGAGAATTTCGTGCTCTACGGCGGTTCCGAGGATACGCACGCCATGATGCAGGAAACGGCGATCAAGGTGAACGAAAAGCTCGACCGCAAGGGAGTGAAGCTCGAAGACTGCTCGCCTTGCGACTTAGCCAGTATTTTTCGCGAGATTTTCGAGTAAGCGAGCGGCCTTACGCTGCGTCATTACCCGGTAACTGGTTGCTCACGGCCAGTCTCGGGTGTTCCCTGTTATCGGTTTGATGGGCAATTCTTGAAACCCGCGGGGCTCGCGGCAGGTATCCTGGTTAGATGTATTCAGGGCGTCGCTGCTGACGAGGAACCGAACCGTTGAACGACGAGGTTTCCGTCCTGATCGGCCGTTGCCGACAGGGGGACAATCGTGCCGTATCGGAACTGGTGCGCATGTTTGCGGATCAGGTGTTCGGCCTTTGCTTCCGCATGCTCGGCCATCGCCAGGACGCCGAGGACGTCGCTCAGGAATCATTCGTCCGCGCGATTCGCAGCTTGCACACCTGGGACTCGACGCGCGACTTTCGTCCGTGGCTGTTGGCGATCGCTGGCAATCGTTGTCGCACTTGGTTGGCGAACCGCAAGAGTCGTCCCGTGCCGAGCGAAGAGGTCGAGCAACTCGCCGACTCGCGACCCGATGAGTCCGGCGTCGGACATCTGAACGAAGAACTGGAACGGGCCTTGGAACAGCTTCGGCCCGAGTATCGTCAAGCGTTTCTATTGTTTCACCGCGGACACCTGAGCTACGCCGAAATTGCCGAGGCGTTGGCGTGTCCGATCGGTACCGTTCGCACCTGGGTGCATCGTGCTCGCCAGGATTTGGCCGACCGGTTGCGGCGACGTGGCGTGATCGAGGACCAGCAACATGCGATGCGACGAATTTGAATCGATGCTGCAGCACCGTTGTGATGAAGGGCTTGCTCCACAAGACGAGCCACAACTCGCGGAACATGCATCCTCGTGCGCCGCTTGTCGACAACAGTTGCACGCCTTCGCGGTGCTAATCGAAGCGGCCGAGCGCGTCGACGAGCCGCCGGTGCCCAACGATCTGGCGGCGCGTGTGCAGGGGGAACTGCGTGCTGTTTCGCTGGCAACGTCGGCGTCCGCTCCGCGCTCCTGGCGTGGGCAGGTCCCGGCTTGGGCAGCGCTTGCGGCGTCGCTCCTGATCGCGGCGTGGATCGGCTATCGCGTTGGACAACACCAGCTGCGCGAGCAGTTGATTGCCGCGGCGATTGAGTCGCAACTGCAATCGCAAACGGCGAATGGTAACACGACCGCGCAAACGCTCGAAGGTTGGCCGGTCGACCCACGTTGGTTGCTTCCGCAACTCGTGCAATGGAATCCGCCGCCGACTTTGCCGAGCGACAAGCACCTCGCGCCCCGCGCGGGTATCGACCAACCCGCGGCCAACGACGTTCGCGCGAGCCTTGCCCCGGTAGCGAACTCGGCGACGGCGGCGCTCGACAATCTGTGGCAAGCCCTCTCGGCTGGCAACGAGGATACCCGCTCATGATCGTTTCGCATCGTCGTCGCGAACATCGACTCACGCGACAGTTCGCCTGGGTGCTGACTTGGCTCGGGCTTTTCGCCAGCGGGCACGCTGCGTCCTTGCGCGAACTCGCGCCCCAAGATGCGGGCTTGTACGTCGAGTTGCATCACTTGGCCGCCGACGTCGAGCGGTTTCAGGGCAGCGAGTTGTTCGTGCGTTGGCAGCGGCATCCACTTTGGCATCTCGCTCAGCTTAAGATTCAAGATCGTTGGCGACCGGTGCGAGAATTCTTGGGCCTGTCGAACGATCATTGGTGGCTACAGTTGCTAGGTGACGAAGCGTTGCTCGCGATTTGGCCCGGTGAGCGGATTGGTGATCCCGGCACGGCGTTGATCGTGGTTCGCACGCCTGAGCACGAACTTTTAGAGCAGGTGGTGCGGCGAGCGGGCGAAGATGCCGTGCGCCGCAATTCAGACGCCCGCCGTGAGTTGACAATCGACGGGACGACGCTGACGGTTTACACGTTGCACACCAAACGCGATCCGCATCCCGTGCAACTCACGGTGATTCGACCGGGCAACGACCAACCGAGCGTCGGCGTGATGACCTCGCGTCCCGAGGTGTTCGAGTCCGTGGTCCGCGGTGCGTTGCAATCGCCCGACTCGTCGACAGCCGCGAGTCATTCGCCCACGTTGCGCGTTACGTTGCCAGCGAGACCCTGGGACGCATTGATTCGCTCGACGCCGCAACCCACCGAGCGCCGCGCCCAACGTGGCCGACAATTGATTGAAGAGACGTGGCAGGCCATCGATCAGGCGACGCTCGCTGTGACGCTGACGGACAAGGTTCAAGGCGAGATCAACGTTGCCTGGCAGGCCGAGAAGTTGCCCACGCTGGTGAGCGATTTGGTCGGCGGTCTCACCGGCACGACCAAACTCGCCGCGCGGGCGAGCGATGATGCCCTGGTGGTTGTCGGGGGGCGTCTGGATGTCGGTC
>JAEUIL010000244.1 GCA_016794255.1 Planctomycetaceae bacterium
GATCGTGCTGGGGCGAATCATGGGCTTCGCCATGATCGGCACGCTGCAGTTGGCCGTGATGGGCGTGATCAGTTATCTGTTCATCATCCGCGCTCTGAACCACACGCACGAGTTGACCGAGAAGGATTTGCAAGTTGCGGATGCGACGGCATCAACCGCGTCGACCGAACTCCGCCAGGGCCGCACCTCGAAGAACCGCGGACACTTTCACGCCGTCACCGATCATGGCGACGGCAACGTGACCACCGATGATCGTCAGGGACATTGGCACCCGATTACGGTGCAAGAACGCGATGGGCGAAAGGTTTACACCGTGGGCGGGCCGCAGGGGCAGTTCCATGCTCGCGTGCCGGTCTATGGCGAGTTGTCGTTCCGTGATCGTGCCGGCACGCCGAAGGCGCGGGGGACCGATGTCGGCAAAGTCTGGGCCTACCGCAGCTACGTCGAGGGGGGCTCGCTCGAGGCGGCCGTCTGGAAGTTCAACGGCGTAACTGCCGATCGCTTTCCGAACGGCTTGCCGATCGATTTGAACATCCGCGTCTTCCGGACTCGCAAGGGCGAGGTGGAACAGGGTATCGTCGGCTCGCTGGTGCTGCGCAATCCACGCACAAAACTGGCCTCGTCGCCGATCAATTTCATTGCCAAAGAATTCGTCATCGACCGGCACAATTTTTCCCGCAAGCTCACCTCGGCCGACGGCAAGACGATCGACCTGATCGACGATCTCACTGCCGATGGCGACCTGGAACTGCAACTCACCTGCTGGCAACGGGGCTCGTTCTTCGGCATGGCCCAGGCCGACGTGTATCTGCTGGCGCGCGAGGGCTCGGTGCTCGCCAATTTTGTAAAGGGTTACGTCTCGATCTGGTTCCAGATGGTACTCGTGATCGCCTTTGGCGTGGTCTGGAGCACGTTCCTCAACGGCTCGGTGGCGATGCTGGCCACGTTTGGCGTGTTGATCGCCGGCTTCTTCCGAGCCGACATGTTGCGGCTCTCGCGCAACGAGGTCTACGGCGGAGCGACGTTCGAGTCGGCCGTGCGGATCGTGAACAAGATGAACCTGATGGATAAGCTCGAAGAGGGTTGGGTGGCCACGTTCGTCAAATACGCCGACGACGGTGTGCGCGGCCTGCTATGGCTCATTTGCCAAGTGATTCCCGACTTCAAACAGCTCAGTTGCGTCGACTACTTGACGGGCGGCTTCGATATTCCCTGGGATCGACTGGCGTCCCATGGCGTGACGACGCTCGGCTTTGTGGTGCCGTTGTTTCTCGTCGGCTTCTTCTGCTTTAAGGCGCGTGAGGTGGCGGCATGAAAGGGACGTTTGCTCGACTCTCGGTGCGGCAGTTGGTTTACATGGCACTCATCGTGCTGCTGCTGTTGCCGCTGTCGATGCTCAGTCGGCCGGCGAGCGGCGCTCGGGCCGGGGGCGGAGGCGGTGGCGGACGACTGGCGCAACTCCGCGCCGAGCACAAATTGGGCGACACCAACGTCGGCGCCATCGATCCACGCAGCGAAACCATTCGGCTCGTGTCGCTCGGCTTGGGTGGCATTGCCAACGTCATCCTTTGGACGCAGGCCGAGCAGTACAAAGAGAAGGAGGATTGGACCAGCTACCGGGCCGTGCTCGATAACCTGATCCATCTCCAGCCGTATTACCCGGTCGTCTGGGAACATCAGGCGTGGAACTTGTCCTACAACATCTCAGCCGAGTTCGACGACTTCCGTGACAAGTACTACTGGGTCATGGATGGCAT
>JAEUIL010000292.1 GCA_016794255.1 Planctomycetaceae bacterium
CAATCAGCACGAGGCCATGCAACAGCCAACCGCCCACGAGCAGCCGCCGAGCGCCGACTCGATCGACCAAACCACCGCCCAGAAAATTGCCGACACTCTTGACGACATGATAGCCGATCCACAGCAACGGAATCTGCTTGATCTCGATCCCCAGTTCACTCGCCCGCAGTAAGAGGAACGCATCCGACGCGCCTCCCAGCGTGAACACGCCGGTTGCGATCAGATAGCGGTGAAACGCCGGACCGAACGATCGCGGTGGTGCGACTACCTTGGACATCTCGGGCGTATCGCGTGGCAGGTCGCGCAGACCGAAGTAGAGCAGCGCCACCACCAGCATGCCCGGTACAATGGTGAGCAAGAACAACGTGCGTGTCGCGGCCGGCCAGCAGTACAGGAACCATGCGCCGAGCGCGGGCCCAATGACAGCACCGGCGTGATCCATCGCGCGATGAAAGCCGAACGCTTGGCCATGTTTTTCAACCGGCGTCGAGTCGGCGATCATGGCGTCGCGCGGAGCGGTGCGCACACCTTTCCCAACGCGGTCCGCAAAGCGTGTGACAAGCACGTGCCACGGGGCAGTCGCCAAACCGACCAAAGGCCGCGACACCACCGTCAGCAGGTACCCCGTTACGATCAATCCTCGGCGTCGGCCCAGTCGATCGCTCCAATGTCCCGACCACAGTTTGAGCAAGCTGGCGGTTGAGTCGGCGACTCCTTCAATCAGTCCCAGGAACGACTTGCTGCCACCGAGCGTGACGGTCAAGAACACCGGCAGCAGCGGGTAGATCATTTCGCTGGCGACGTCGTTGAGCAAGCTCGCCAGGCTGAGCAACCACACATTCCGCGGCAGACTAAGCAGATTTCGCCTCATGGCGAACATTCTAACGCATGGCGTCATCCGTTTCCCGTGGGCATGTCTTGCCGTCGTGATGCGATTAGCCGGAATCCTGTGTCGTGCTCACGTCCAGGACTAGAAGACTCCTGACGAAAACGCCTGTCCATGATGACGTGGAGCCGGACAGATATCCCCATACGGCATCACGTCGCAGCCCGCTTATCGAGCAGCAAAGTGGAACGCGCTTCAGACCTTGAACATTAACCGAAGCTGAATGGTCATCGGCACCGCCCGTCGCGCAACTCGACCGCTTGACCATTTGCGGCTCCGCCCCCTACGATTGCGATTCTATGGAAACTACTAAAATTGGCATGGTTGGCTTGGGAACCGTCGGCTCGGGCGTGGCGAAACTGCTGCTCGAACATGGCGATCGGATTGCGCGTCAGGCGGGTCGTCGACTCGAATTGGCCGAGGTCGTCGTTCGTGATGTCGGCAAGGAACGCGACGTGCTCGTTCCTCCCGGAATCGTCTCGACCGATCTGAACCGGATTCTCAATCGCACGGACATTAAGACGGTCGTCCACTTGGTGGGTGGTCTCGAACCGGCGCGGACCATTTTGCTGCAACTGCTTGAGGCGGGCAAAGACGTCATCACCGCCAACAAAGCGGTCTTGGCCGAGCACGGGCCCGAGTTGTTCGATCGAGCCCGCGAGTTGGGACGTTCGATCGCGTTTGACGCCAGCGTCGGCGGTGGCATTCCCATCATCACCAATATCAGCCAGTGCCTCTCGGCCAATCACGTCGAGTCGCTCACGGCAATCCTCAATGGCACCAGCAATTTCATCCTCACGCAGATGGAAGAGCAGGAAGCTTCGTACGCCGATGCGGTGCGTGAGGCCCAGGCTCTGGGGTTTGCCGAAGCTGACCCGACCTTGGATGTCGACGGCTCCGACGCCGCGCAAAAGCTCGCGTTGCTCGCACACTTGGCGTTCGGCGTCCGCGTGCATTGGAAAGGGATTGCTCGTCAAGGTATCGACAAGCTCGACCTCGTTGACCTGCGGTTCGCACAAGAGTTGGGCTATCGCATCAAGCTCCTGGCCGTCGCGCGGCAAGAGGGTGAGACGCTGGAAATGCACGTCTCGCCGACGCTCGTAAAGATCGGCACGCCACTGGCCGAGGTCCGCGGCGCGTTCAACGCGATCCGGCTTGTCGGCGACGCGGTGGGACCGTTGCTGTTTCATGGCCTCGGGGCGGGTCAGATGCCTACGGCTTCGGCGGTCGTCGCGGACTTGATCGACACGGTCGTCGGTCGGGCAGCGATCACGTTTCGCACCTTGGAACTATGGTCACGCCGTGCGGTGAGTCTGTCCGAGGCAGATCATGCGCACACCACCGGCCGGTATTATTTGCGTCTGACGGTGGAAGATCGCCCCGGCGTGATGAGTGAAATCACGGGCGTGCTCGGCCGGCATAAAATCTCAATCGCCTCGGTAATCCAACGCGAATCATCCGACGACAGCGCCGCCAGCGTGCCGCTCGTCATCATCACCCACACCACCACGGACGGCGCAACGCGTCAAGCACTCGAAGAGATGAATCGGCTCAACGCCGTTCGTCCCGGCAGCGTCCGCATGAGCATCAGGGATTAGGACCACCATGAAGTACGTCATCATTATTCCTGACGGCTGCGCCGATGAACCGCAAGCGTCGCTCGGCGGTAAGACGCCATTGCAGGCGGCAAATGTGCCGAACATGGACGCCATCGTGCGGGCTGGTGTCGTCGGGCGAGCGGACAACGTCCCTGCGTCGCTGCCCGCGGGTAGCGATGTCGCCAATCTCAGCTTGCTCGGTTATTCGCCGCTCGAGAACTTCACCGGGCGTGCGCCATTCGAAGCGGCCGCGCAAGGCATTCAACTCGGGGCCGACGATTGGGCCGTGCGGTGCAATCTGGTCACGGTAGAAGACCAGATCATGCGTTCGTTCACCGCCGGACATATCTCGACCGAAGAAGCTCGCCTGCTGCTCGCCACCGCGCAAGAGAAACTGGGCGACGATCGTTGGCAATTCGTGCCGGGCGTGAGCTACCGCAATCTGTTGATCTATCGCGGGGCGGGGCAACCGGCGCCGTTTGCCCGCGACACTCGTGCCACACCGCCGCATGATCTGACCGACAAGAGCGTGCTGGAAGATTACCCTCGCGGCCTCGGTTCGGATCGGCTCGTGCAGTTGATGAGCGACAGCCTCGGCGTGTTTGCCGAACATCCGGTGAACGTCGCTCGCCGGGCGAAGGGCGACTTGCCGGCGACCAACATTTGGCTGTGGGGCTTAGGTCGTGCGCCGGCCTTAGAGTCGTTCGAGAAACGATTCGGCAAACGCGGTGCGATGATCACAGCAGTTGATTTGCTGCGCGGTTTGGCGGCTTTGGTGGGTTGGGAACGCATCGAAGTCCCCGGCGCCACGGGATATCTCGATACTGACTACGCGGCCAAGGGGCGGTACGCGATCGATGCCTTGCCAAGAACCGACGTCGTTTGCGTGCATGTCGAAGCCACCGACGAAGCGTCGCACGAAGGTCGCGCCGACGAGAAGATCAAGGCGCTCGAAGCGATCGATCGCGACATTGTGGGGCCGTTGCACGCAGCGTTGCAGCGACAGGGCGACTATCGCATTTTGGTCTCGCCCGATCATCCCACGTTCCTGAGAACTAAGACGCACAGCCATGGGTTTGTCCCCTTTGCGATGTGCGGTCAGGGTATCACGCCCGACGGAGCGGCGACCTATGACGAAGCGAGCGCCGGCCTGTCCCCCTTAGCCTTCACTCGCGGCTGGGACTTGATGCCCTATTTTCTCGGGCTGTCGTGAGCTGGCACGTCGTTCGTTCGGTACTGAACGACCGTCTGACGATGTGGTAAAAATGGGTGGTTTGTTCGGTACCTAACGACTTGACACGGCCTTTTCACGGATTCGCAAGTCGACCCCCAGGGGGGAGTCCTAGTGTTTAAGCCTTCTTTATGCGGGGTTGTAACGGTGTGACTCGCCGCTTGCCATCATAATCTTGATCGTGAGCACTTTACGGGCACCCGAATGGATGATAGCCTTTTGTTAACCGTTCCTGTCCTGCCCCACGGAACGGCCAGAGCCGCCGGGATTCTGCCCCACCCAGGCGGCTCGCTTTTTTCTATCTCTTCAACGCGGGCTGCATCCCTTGCCGCGTGACGTCCTGTGTCGGCAGTGGCCGGTCGAGTCGCGACAATTTCCCTCGCGATCGACGATTCTCAGGTTGATTTCACCGGCTTTTCCCGCGATTTTCACCCCCGTGAACTCAGCGCGGGAGCGGACTATAATGGTCGATTCCCCGCTGGTCGCCCGCAACTCGTGGGCTCGGGTTCGCTCTGAGATTCCTGTGGATCGTTGCTGACATGCCTCTCATCGTGCAGAAGTTCGGTGGCACCAGTGTGGCCACCGCCGAGAAGATTTTGGCCGCCGCTCGCAAAGCGATTCGCGCGCAACAACAAGGCAACCAAGTTGTGGTGGTCGTCAGCGCGATGGGCCATCACACGGACGAGCTCATCGAACTCGCTGAGCAAATCACCGATAAGCCGCCGGCCCGCGAAATGGACATGCTGCTGTCGACCGGCGAGCAGGTCACAATCGCGCTGATGGCGATGGCCATCGACTCGCTCGGCTCGAAGGCGATCAGCATGACCGGTGCGCAGCTTGGCATCACGACCGATCGGACGCACCGCAAAGCACGGATTCAGGAAATCGATCCGACGCGCATGAAGCGTGCGCTCGACGATGGCAAGATCATCATCGCCGCTGGCTTTCAGGGGATCGACGAAGAGGGGAACATCACGACCTTGGGCCGCGGCGGCAGCGATACGACGGCCGTGGCACTCGCGGCTGTGCTCGGTGCCGACGCGTGTGAGATTTACACTGATGTCGACGGTATTTACACGACCGACCCCCGCGTGGTCCCCGAGGCCCGCAAGGTCAAGCAGATCAGCTACGACGAAATGCTCGAACTCGCCAGTCTCGGCGCGGGCGTCATGCACAGCCGGTCGATCGAGTTCGGCAAGAAATTCGACGTGCCGATTCACGTTCGCAGCAGCTTCACTGACACGCCGGGCTCGATGATCGTCGCCGATGCTGAAGCGCCGGGACAAGCGGTCTGCGGCGCTACGCTCGTCAAGAACGAGGCCCGGGTCACGATCCTCGGCGTGCCCGATCGGCCCGGCGCGAGCCAAACGCTCTTTTCGTCGATCGCGTCGCGCAATGTTTCGGTCGACATGATCGTGCAGAACGTGGGTGCGGACAACAAAGCGGACATTTCGTTCACGGTCGTTAAAGACGACTTGCGAACCACGCTCGAAGCGGTCGAGGAAGCCAAGCAGGCACTCGGGGCCGAGGCGGTCACGCACGATGATAACGTCTCGAAAGTCTCGGTCGTCGGCCTGGGCATGGCTGAGCAGACCGGCGTGGCTCAAAAGATGTTCCGCGCTCTGGCCAACTCCGGCGTCAACATACAGATGATCACCACCAGCGAGATCAAGATCTCGGTGCTAGTCGCGCGCGATCAAGGGGTGCAGGCCTTGCGCGTGCTGCACGGTGCCTTTGAACTCGACAAGCCCCCGGCGAAGCTGGCCGATACGAAGGTGAAATCGCACCGCCCGGCCGACGACACCAGCGCCGTCGTCGCCCGCTTGCAAG
>JAEUIL010000322.1 GCA_016794255.1 Planctomycetaceae bacterium
GGGATGGTGCAGAGGATCGCGATCGTGGCGAAATTTGCCCCGCGTCGGCGAGCACAGTAATAGCAGCCCGCCACAACGGCGACGGTCAACGCATACTTGAGGACCATGATGCCCGTCGAACCGGCGGTCTGGGCGACCAGATCAAGCACGAGCCCCGTCCCCCATTCGTGATGCACGCTGGGCGAAACGGTCGGCGTGTAGGCAAAACGGTCTTCGAGCGGCATGTGGCCAAGCGTCAAGAATTCGCGCGCCAGCGCCATCTCGTGGAACAGGTCGGGATCGACGAACGTCAAGCCCGACAGATGTGCGAGAAAGATCATGCCCAAGCCAAAAGCTACCGCCACTTGGCAAATCCGCTCGCGCGTCAACGCGTGCTGCGTGTCGAGTCCTCTCAACGTAAGTTCAGCAGGTACGAGGGCAGACGCCATGGATTTACGCGAAGCAAAAGGTAGGTAGTGACCGCGCCGTGGCCAGAACTGGAGCATGAGCTTGCGCAATTGCGAGCGTACGCCCCCGGCTCAACGATCCGCCGTGGCGTTAGTCCGCGATGGAATAGCGGACGATGCACCACAGCGCGTTAAACGCATCTTTAAGCCCGATCTTCTTGCCTTCCGAAATGTCTCGGCTGTCATAGGCGATCGGCAATTCGACAAACCGGTGCCCGCGGCGCGCAACTTTCGCGGTCAACTCAGGCTCGACGCCAAAGCGATTCTGCTTGATGTCAATGTCGTAGAGTGCGCTGCGACGAAACACCTTTTGACACGTTTCCATATCGGTCAGTCGCAGATCGGTCGCCAGGTTCGAGAGCGCCGTCAGCAACCGATTCGCCAGCCAATGCTTGAACGTCTGCTTGGCCGGTTTGCCATGGAAGAAACGCGAGCCGTAGACGACATCAGCCTGGTTCTCGACGATCGGCCGAATCAGTCGCAGAAACTCGCGAGGATCGTATTCCAGATCGGCATCTTGAATCACCACCACGTCGCCACGAGCATGGCGCAGAGCGGTGCGGATCGCGGCCCCTTTGCCCTGATTGTGGCTGTGAAACACGACCTTAAGTTCGCGGTCGGAGCGGATGCCCTTGAGCAATTCGCGCGTGCCGTCGGTGCTGCCGTCGTCGACGACGATCACTTCTTTTGGCAACGGCAATGCCCGCACCCGCGCTATAATCTCTTGGATGGTGCGTTTCTCGTTGTAGACCGGCATCAGAATCGTGAGCTTAAAGTTCGCCGGCAAACGAAACCCGTCGACTTGGTCCAGCGCCTGATCGCCGAGCACGTCGACGGCCGCTTCCAACGCCTGCTGCTCGAGCAGATCCAAGCTTGGCGCCACAACTGCCCCGAGGGTGGGCGTCATCGTCTGCGTGAGCTCGACCGGAGCGACGACAAACGTCGCCCGCCCTTCGGTTGTCGGCTCGGACTCAAGAACTATCGTAGAAGTGGTCATTTCAGTCATGCTCATTGCGGTATTCCTCCCGGCAAGGGTAGGTCACGTTTCACGACTGGCGTTGCTGCCGATGGCAATCGCCACACGATTAACCCGGCCGAGCTGAGCGCGAGAGCTAACCCAAGCCACGCCCAGGGCGAAAGCTGCGACCATCCCACCGTTACCGTCCCGCTCAGGGCCAGCATGCCGAACGCCTTCACCTTCGTAGCCGGGCGAACATATTGATGTGTGTCCCAATCCTCGAGGGCGGGCCCAAACAGGGGAGAGCGGTAAAGCCAGGTCCGAAGGTGCGGGCTGGAACGGACGAAACAGGCGCTCGCCAGCAGCAAAAACGGCGTCGACGGCATAACCGGCACGACCGCCCCCACGGCGGCTAGGCCGACAAACAGGAATCCCAAACAGCCGAAAAACACGGCCTTCATCGCAAATTTGACCCGGTAGGCGGTTGACGGGCGGAACCAGCAATGGCTCGAGCCGGCTTTGAATTCTTGGCAACCATAGCTCGTGGCTGGCTTGCGGCGCGGGGTGGTCCGGTTATCGTAGTTGGACGAAAGACACCGACGACCCCGCCTCGAATTCTCTGATCCCGCCGGAGTACGCCCCCATGTGGGACCGCGTTTTGTGCTGCCTGTTAACCATCAGCTGTCTGTTGAGTTTCAGCAAG
>JAEUIL010000325.1 GCA_016794255.1 Planctomycetaceae bacterium
TTGGTGTCCTCTAGGATCAGAATCTTGTCGTGGACCGGCGTTCCCGGGTTGTATTGCGGATACGTCGGCATCGTGCAGACCCACAGCCGACCCTTGGCGTCGAACGTGAATTGCACGGGATTCGCCAGCTCGGGAAACTCACGTTCCGAGGCGAACAAGTTGGCCTCGTACCCCTCGGGCAGTTTGAACGTGGCAAGCGACTCCTCGGGCTGCGTGAACTTGGCCGGGTCGAGCTTGTTCGTGGGGATCGGCGGCAACTCACCCGCGGAAGTGTCGTCGATCTGGTCGGGAACGTTTTTCCCTTGCGCGATATCCCAGATGCGCCGATCGCGAATCGCCGTCATCTTGCGGAGCTTCTCGAACTCGCCCGGGAAGTTCACCGTGCCAAACGGGTTCTTGCGACCGCCGTAGATGTAAAACCCGTTCACGGCCCGATGGTCGTAGTAGAACTGCAAGTTCTTCTCGTTCACCGCCGCCCGCAGCTTGTCGAGATCGGTCCGTTCGTTGTTCGACGGCCGCACGCCGAATAGCCCTTGGTCGAGCACGCCGCCGATGACTTGATCGCCACGAGCGTTCAGATGCACGCCGTTGATCGTCAGCTTCTGCTTGCCGGCCGACTGCATGAGTTTGAGCGAGGGCGTGAACAAATCGACGAACGGCACGCCGTGCTTGGCGGCGACGCGCGACATGGTCTCGGTGTAGAGCCGCAGGTTCTCGTTGTTCGCTATGCCGTCGGGCAAGCTGGGATTGCCCAGGTCTTCGTGCGCGATCGGCGAGACGAGCACCACATGCCGCAAACCTGGCAGCGGATCGAGCGGCTTCGACTTGTCTTGCGTACGATCCCAATCGCTGCGGGCCGACGTGAACTGATCGATCATTTGCGGCGATTTCAGAAACCGCTCCAGATCGGCCTCGAACCGCGCCACGCCCTCGGGGCCAGCGAACGACTCGTTGAACCCGAACATGGCGATGAGGACGTTCGGCTTGTGCTCGGCCAAGGTGTTGAGGTGATCGGCAAAGTCCTTCGACCGTGGCCGAAGGGTGAGCTCATCGGCGCTCCAGCCGAGGTTTCGCACTCGCAGCTCAAGGTCGGGGAAGCGGCTGTGTAGCAGCGTCTCCCAATTGCCGAAGTGCTGCATCCGCTCGGCGAGCGTGTTGCCAACGATGACAATGTGGTCACCCTTTTGTAGCGACGGACGAATGGGGTCGGCCGCGTGAACGACGAGCGGCACCAGCGAAACGAGCGCAGTACACAACAACTGGACTGACAAGCGACTCATGGCGAATTCCGAGTGAGGCGGAAAAATAAATTCGATGCGGCAAAAAAGACCCCGGTCGACGAGGCCTGGAAGGATTCTATAGTCTAGTTGCCCCGCACAACCATGAGAAGTGTTGCAATCGTCATTGGCCTAACCGAGTGACGTGTGAGTTAAACCCCAACGCAGGTTTGATGAGTGGATGATGAGAGCGGCCGTGGGTTTGACGCTCATTAAGCACGACCTACCTATGAATTGGTAGCGTTCACAATCCGTGTGGCCGAGCCGAGTTCGGATGACATCGGTTCGACCATTGACGACAAGAGCGAAAGCGTGCTGGCGATGAGCGGCTTAAGCATCACGACAATCGGGATCACGCTGGTGATTGCGGCGACGCAGTTCCTGCTGGGCGTCGCTGTCGGCTGGTGGTTCAAAGATCGGCGGGTCGCAGGTTTTCTGCTGAGCGAGGGGCGTGCCCGGGCTTTTCTCGGCCGGTTGCACGACATCGCCACCGGCTGCGCCGACGAATTGGCACGGCATAGCACGCGGCTCGAAGAAATCAGCCACGACCTGGTTCATCCGCACTCGACCACTCGCCGCGCACAGGCCGAGGCCGTAATCCTCGACGCCATCTCGCAGACCGTCATGGCCAACAAACGTTTGCACAGCCGGTTGAGTTCGTCCGAGCAACAACTGCAAGATCAAGCTCGCAAGATCGACTTCGAGCTGGCTTCGAGTCGGATCGACTCGCTCACTCAATTGCCGAATCGCTGTGCATTCGACGACGAGTTGCGCTCGCGGCTCGAACGACGCGTATTGGATCACAAGCCGTTGTCGCTGTTGTTTGTCGATCTCGACGACTTCAAGCGGATCAATCAGGACTACGGCAACGACGCGGGCGACCGGCTCTTGCGTCACGCTGGCGACGTGTTGACCGCCACGATGCGCGATCGCGATTTGGTCGTGCGTTATAGCGGCGAAGAGTTTGCGGTGATCGTCGCGGAAACGGCACTGCCCGAGGCGATTCGCGCCGCCGAGCGGGCCATGAAAGCCATGGGCGAATCGAACTGCCAGTACGAAGGCAAAGAGCTCAAGATCACGGCGAGCATCGGAGTTGCCGAGGCATTGCCGGGCGACAATCCGGCCACGCTCGTCCGCCGGGCCGATGCAGCGCTCAGCGCGGCAATGGAAGCGGGCCGCAACACAGCCTATTTCCATGACGGCAAGTCGTGTCACCCGATCATGCACGATCGGCAATCGCAGAGCGAGCAACTCGATGCCGCGACGCGACGCCGCGAAGTGTACGGTCGTTACGTGGCTGCTCTCGGTGTCGATGCCCGCACCGACGTGCTCACCGGCCTGCCGAATCGACGGTCGTTTGGTGACGAACTGCGTCGCCGCGTGACCGAGGCCAAACGCACCAACAAGCCGTTGTCGCTAATGCTCGTCGGGGTCGACAACCTGGGCAATATCAGCGCCTTCCAAGGCCAAGACGCCGTCGACGACGTGCTCCGCAAGGTGGCGCAGGTCGTGTCGGCCTCGGTGCGTGACACCGACATGGTGACTCGCTACGGCTGGGAAGAGTTCGCCGTGATTCTGCCCGAGACCAAGTTCGAAGACGCACGCAAAGCGCATCTCCGTGCTCAAAAGGCGCTCGCCGCTTGCATGCATGAGTTGCACGACGTGACGATCAGCTCGGGCCTCGCCGAACTCGACGGCGAAGATGATTCAGTCACGCTCGCCAAACGGGCCGAGACGGCGCTCACCAAGGCCAAGCAAGCCGGCGGCAATCGCACCGAGTTGCTCAAGGTCGGTGACGCCGACAACGCAGGCGAGTTGCAAACTTCGACGACCGACGTGGGCTAACGGCTCGCTTACTTGAGCATGTCGGCCACGCGAATCGTGGTGCCCGACTGAGCGCGGCTCTTTTCCGCAGCGGCGAGCACGCCGAAAATCTCGAGCGTTTCGGCCGGTGCGACCGGCGTCGGGCCACCCTTGAAGAACTTGGCAATCTCGATCGCCACGCCTTCGTAGCCCATGTACTTGTCCTTCGTCGGAACGACGCCTTGCACCGGCACGCCGTGCCCGTAGATACCGGCGGTCGACACGCCTTTGTCGCCAAAGACCGTCGCGCTGTACTTCACCGCTCCCGACTTTATGCCGCGATACGTGCCGACGCGTCCGTCGTTCCACACCAGCGTGATGGACTCGGCCGTGTCGGTTGATGTGCAGGTCACACGTTCGACGCCAGGCCCCATGATCGCGTAGATCGTTTCAAGGCTGTGCAGCGGACGAATGAACTCGTCGGCCGCGGGCCCTTTGATCTCGAAGCCGCCATAAACATCGCAGCCAAGCACCTTGCCGACCTCGGGATGGTTGCGCATGCCGCTGAAACCGGGGCTGTAACGGTGCTGCGAGCAACTGAACATCGGCGTGCCGGATTGCTCGGCGAGTTTGAATATGGCTTGGGCATCGGCCAGCGATGCGGCGAGCGGACGCGTGAGGAACAATCGCTTGCCGGCCTTCAACACGGTCTCGGCTTGTTTGACGTGCAGCCGTCCGTCGAGACTACAGATCATCACCGCATCGACGTTCGCGAGCAATTCGTCGATCGAAGTCACCATTTTAACTGGGTGGTATTCTTTGAGCACTTTGTTATCGCCGGTTCCCCAACGAGCGCAACTGTCGATCCAACGCTTGGTCAACGCCGCGCTTTCGGGATAGTCCGGACACTCGACCGGGAACACGGTCGTGACCTTCACGCCGGTCAAATCTCCCTCGGCCTTCGGGTTGTTGAACAACTGAGCGAACGCGAGCCCTTGATAGTTGTCGAAGCCCAGAATGCCCACGCGCACGAATTTATCCTGAGCGGTGACGATGTTCGCACTGAGTGCGATGAGGCAAACGAGAAGAAGTTTCCACGAGGTCATGGGGCGGGTTCCTGGTTAGCAGCGATGGCAGACACGGCGAGCGGTATGATACTCAGCCGCGTAGCCGGAAGCGAGAATATAGAACCGGGCCATCCCACGTTGGACACGCGTCCCACGAGCCTGGAAACACCCGCTGAAAAGAGTTCGCCCTTCGCTTGCGGTTTCGCGCCGCCACGGTTCACGCGTCGAAACGCAACGTCCATCGCGCCACCGCCCACGGTGTATTCACCGTGGGCTAAATACTGGTAACGTCATTCTGTCTGATGAGCGTCGTTCAAACTGCACCATCACGATGGAGCGTGATGGATACGATGTCTTAAGCCGGGCTGTTCAAAAACGCTTCGATCTTGTCGAAGCCATGCTGAATATTGGCCATGCTCGTGGCAAAGCTCATGCGGATGTAACCCTCCGCGCCGAACGCCGAGCCCTGCACCGTCGCCACACCTTGCTGCGACAACAACTGCAAGCACCACTCGGCCGAGTTGTTCACCGCCGCGCCGTTGTACGTGCGGCCCAGGTGAGCCTGGATGTTGATGAAGGCATAGAACGCGCCCCCCATTTCACACGTCGACAACTTCGGCAGCGACGCGATCCGCTTCTGTACATACTCACGTCGCTTGGCGAACTCGACGAGCATTTCATCGACGCAGTTCTGCGGTCCCTCGATGGCCGCCAAGGCTGCGTACTGACTCACGCTCGACGCGTTGGTCGTCTCTTGGCTCTGCAAGCTGTCCATCGCTTTGGCGATGTTCGGCGGGGCGAGCGACCAACCAATGCGCCAGCCAGTCATGGCATACGCCTTGCTCACGCCGTTGATCGTGATCACGCGATCAACCAAGCCCGGTCGTACGGTGGCGAAACTAGTGAACTTGTGATTGCCGTACACGAGCCGCTCGTAAATCTCGTCGGAAATCACGGTCAGATTGTGCTCGATCACGATATCAGCGAGCGCAGCCAATTCGTCCTTGCTGTACATCGAGCCGGTCGGGTTCGACGGCGAGCACAACAACAGCACTTTGGTCTTCGGCGTGATCGCGGCTTTGAACCGCGCCGGAGTCAGCTTGAAGTCTTCGGCTTCGCTCGTCGGCACGATCACGGGCTTGCCGCTGGCCAACTTCACCAACTCGGCATAGCTCACCCAGTACGGCGCGGGAATGATCACCTCGTCGCCCGGATCGCAGAGCACCGTAAACGCATTGTGCAACGAGTGCTTTGCCCCGTTGGAGACGATCACTTGCAACGGACTGTATTCCAGGCCGTGAACTTGTCGGTAGCGATTCGCGATTGCGGTGCGCAACTCGATCACGCCCGAGCTGGCGGTGTAATGCGTGTGACCCTCGCGCATGGCGGCGATCGCGGCCTCGCAGATGTGGGCCGGGGTGTTGAAGTCGGGCTCGCCCACGCTGAAGTCGTAGATCGTGCGTCCCGACGCTTTGAGCTCCCGGGCCTTGGCCGCCATGGCCAGCGTGGCCGACGGTTCGAGGGCTTGGATCAAACGCGAAATGGTCGGGGGCATTGCTCACAACTCCGATGGCTCAAGGGATTTGGCGGCGAACCAACTATGATAATGCTCGACCGCCGCTGGCGAAAAGGGGGCTTCGGCAAGGGGATTGTCGCCCCTGGATGCCGTGTGCCGGGGCCACTCACTCTCGGCAACACGCCCATCGTGCCGACGCATACAACGGTTAGCCCTTCTCGATCAGCACGCGTTGGATGATCTGTAATATCCCGCGGCTCACCGACTCTTTACTTCCCTCCATTCGATCGAGCACATCACCGCTGGCGCTAAGCACTTCGACGCGCGTGTCGACGGCGTGCATCGCCTCGGTGCCGTTGACCACCATCAGATCGCAGCACTTCTTTTGCATCTTGGCCAACGCGCGGAGCCGATGATCGTCGGTCTCAAGCGCGAAACCGACGCACCACCGTGTCCCTTTGTTCGCCCCGAGTGTGGCAACGATGTCGGGCGTTTCGATCAAATGCAGCACGAGCGGTTGGCCGGTCTTGGCGATCTTGTCGGTCGCGACCCGCACGGGTCGATAATCACACGGAGCCGCCACGCCGATCAATCCGTCGCAGTCGGCGAACTCACGCTCGGCCGCGGTCAGCATCTCTTCGGTCGAGACCACATCGACAATCCGCGCCTGCGGCGGATAGGGTACCTGAACCGGACCCGAGACGATCGTCACCTCGTGTCCCAGGTCAATCGCCGCTTGCGCCAAAGCGCAACCCATTCGGCCGCTGGAGGCATTGGTGAGGTAGCGAACCGGATCGAGATACTGTCGGGTCGGACCCGAGGTGATGAGGATACGTGCCATGCCAATCATTCACGAGGTCGCACTGAGCACGCGGTCGATCGTGGCGCGAATCGTTTCGGGCGAGGCCATGCGGCCGGCGCCGCGCGTGCGGCAACTAAGCCAGCCCTCTTCGGGATCGACGATCTGCACGCCATCGGCCCGCAGTTGAGCGACATTCCGCTGCACCGCGGCATGCTCCCACATCTCGCAGTTCATCGCCGGAGCGACGATCACCGGGCCGCGAAAAGCGAGATACAACGTCGTGAGCAAATCGCCCGCCAGACCGTGGGCGGCTTGAGCCAGAAAATGAGCCGTGGCCGGCGCGACGCACAACAGTTGTGCCCGTTGGGCGAGTTGGATGTGAGCGCCAAGCGGCGTGTCGTCGTTTCCAAAGACGTGCGAGTAGACTCGCCGACCGGTGAGGGCCTCGAACGTCGCGCGGCCGACGAACTGCTCGGCAGCCTCGGTCATGACGACGGTCACGCCCAGGCCGCTTTGGACCAACTGACTGACGAGCGCTGCGGTTTTGAACGCCGCGATGCCGCCGGTCACGCCGATCAACAGTTCACGCGAAGGGGCAGTCATGGGCGAAAATGACCGTGACCAAATTGCCGGTATTGGTAGCCGAACTCGCCAGAGTTCGGGAGTCACTGAACAGGGCCACCCCCGAACTCTGGCGAGTTCGGCTACCATGCATTGAGCGGGTCGATTCTTTACAGATCGTTGAGGTCGAGTTCCGGCGGACCACCGGCGGCGGCGTCGGGACCTTCGCCCGTCATGCGCAGCGTGCCCGAGGTGTCGAGGAAAATCTTGTCCTGGATGATCTCTTGAACGACGATCTGCATCTTGTCATTCGTGTTGATGTCGACCAGCGGGCGAGCGCCCGAGTTGAGCGCCACCAAGCGCTTTTGGATCAGCGTGGAGAGCTTGAAGCGACCGCCGACCTTGTTGACAATCTGTTCTTCGCGCAATTCGTCAAGCATCCGGGCAAACCTCCGCAAGTATGTAAATCGGCCCCGCTCAGGTTGAGCCGGGCAATCGATCAGGAACGGTTAAGCATCGCGTTCGAGAATATCGCACACGTCGCGCACGGCCCGATCGAACTCGCGATTGATGACGCGATGCTGATACCGGTCCGCCTGGCGCATCTCTTCGCGACCGACATCCACCCGCCGGGCCACGACGTCGGGCTTCTCGGTGCCCCGCGCCGTCAAACGTCGCTCAAGCTCGGCGACACTCTCGGGCTGAATGAATATCGTCAGTGCCTCGGGAAAGCGGTCCAGGACCTTGAGCGTCCCCTGCACGTCAATCTCTAAGACTACCCATTTTCCTGCGGCAATTCTAGGGGTGACCTCGCTGAGCAGCGTGCCGTACCAATCCCCCCGGCCGTAAACTTCGCAACATTCGAGAAATTCGCCCGCCTCGCGTTTGGCGGCGAATTCTTCGCGCGACAGAAACCAGTAGTCACGGCCAGACACCTCGCCCGGCCGGGGTGAGCGGGTCGTGGCCGACACGCTGTGGACGAGCGGGCGGGTACAGGTCTCAAAAACTCGTTTCAGGACAGAGGTTTTCCCTGCGCCCGAGGGGCCGGAAACGATCACGAGTCTGCCGGGACTTTGGGACATGAAACACTCGCACCCGCGCCGAAAAGTTACTCGACGAGCGGTTACTCGACGTTGGCAATCATTTCTTTGATGCGTTCGATCGCCGCTTTGATATCGATCACGTGACCCACGATCGTCGTGTCGTTCGCCTTGGAGCCGATCGTGTTCGCTTCGCGGAACATTTCTTGCGTCAAGAACTCGAGCTTGCGGCCCGAGCTTTCCTCGAGACCCACGATCTGGTCGAACTGCCGCAGGTGGCTGCGCAGTCGCACGATCTCTTCGCTGATGTCGCTGCGATCGGCGAACAAGCTCACTTCGCGTATCAGGTCCGCCGCGTTGAGCGTGACCTGAAACTCGTTCATGATCTTGGCGACACGGTCGGTCAAGCGCGTGCGATATTGTGCGACGACGTCCGGGGCACGTTTTTCGACATGCGTCAACTCGCCCGCGATGAGGTCGCAATTCGCTTTCAGATCGGCGGCCATCGCCCGACCTTCATCGGTCCGCATCTTGGCAAGGTTTTCCAGAGCCGCGATCAGCGTCTGTTTGATCAACGGCCAATCACGCTCGGCATCCTCGGCCGTGGTCACGTGCTCGGAGACGATGCCGGGCAACTGCAACAGCGCCGCGAGACCCACGGGGTCAGGCTCGTGCCATTGCTGTCCCAAGGCGTCGAGCTGCCGACGATAACTCGACAGCACCGCGACGTTGAGCTGGAAGTCATCCGAGGCCTTCGTGCGATCGACTCGCAACGTGACCTGCAACGTGCCGCGGCGAACATGCGAGCGGACGACGTTCTCGATCTCGGACTCGAGCGCACTGTAACCTTCGCCACACTTGACGGTGAGTTTGAACGACCGGTTGTTGACCGTGCGCAGCTCGACGCTCACGCCGACGCCGTCAGCCTGGCGATGGGCTTCGCCGAATCCGGTCATACTCAACAGCACGTGTTCAATCTCCCGCTGGCGAGGATGTTACTTCTTCTCAGGTGCCTTTTCGGCCGGCTTGGTTTCCGCCGGCTTGGTCGCCGCAGCAGGCTTCGTATCAGCGGCCGGTTTGGAATCGGCAGCCGGCTTGCTATCCGCCGCAGGCTTCGTTTCAGCTGCTGGCGTGGTGGCGGGAGTCGAGCCCTTCGTGTCCGTCGCCGGTGCCGTGGTGCCAGTGGCCGGAGCACCCGGAGCGGGCGTGCTCGACGGCGTGGTCGCGGCTTTCGACTCGGCTTCACGCGCCGCAGCGCCGAGGCCCGGGTCGAAGCTGTCGCTGTCGAGGCTGCCGAAATGCCGATCGGCGGCGATCAACAACAAGATCCAGAAGATCGCGGTGACGATCGTGACCTTGGTGAAGACGTCGCCCGCCTTGGTGCCAAAGGCGCTCTGGCCACCCATCCCGCCGAGGGCGCCGGCCAAGCCGCCGCCACGACCTCGTTGGACGAGCACCAACAGAATCAAGAAGATCGCCATCGCGATCATCAAGAACATCAACAAGAAACTGAGCATGATGGAAATTCCCTTTTTTCTGACCAAGCTTACACGCCGGCCACGATTCCTAAGAAGTCAGCTGCCTTGAGACTAGCGCCTCCGACCAGAGCGCCGTCGATATTCGGTTGTGAGAGCAACTCGGGGGCGTTGCTCGCTTTCACGCTGCCGCCGTATTGAATGCGGACCTTCTCGGCAGTTGCGGCGTCGAAACGACTCGCGATCCACGCCCGCAAATCGCGATGCACATCCTCGGCCTGGGCCGGAGTCGCGACCTTGCCGGTACCGATGGCCCAGACGGGTTCGTATGCAATGACGAGACCCGCGAGTTGCTCGGCAGTCACGCCAGCCAGCGAGCCATTGCACTGCGTCTCGACCACATGCCGCGTGGTGCCAGCTTCGCGTTCGGCGAGCAATTCACCGACGCAAACAATCGGCGTGAGACCGGCCTTGAGCGCGGCGTGGACCTTCTTATTGATGTCAGCATCGGTTTCATGAAACACGTGCCGTCGCTCGCTGTGTCCGAGAATCACATAACGGCAACCGAGATCGACCAGCATTGCCGCGCTGATCTCGCCGGTGAACGCTCCGGACGGTTCGTGATACATGTTCTGGGCACCCAAGCCGACCTTGGAACCACGGATCGCCGCGCCCACGGCATCGACGTAGACCGCCGGTGGACAGACCGCGATGTCACACTTGGTAATCGATTCGGCGGCCTTGGCCAACTCGGTCGCCAAAGCCACCCCCTCGGCCCGAGTGGTGTTCATCTTCCAGTTACCGGCAATAAACGGTCGGCGCATCGTCAGGCTTTCTGGCGGCGAGCGAGGGAGTGAAACGGAAAACCGACCATTATGCACCCTCGGGCGAAGTGTGCAACCCTAGATTGGGCAAGCAGTTGCAAGAGGCTGGGAGGTTTGATTGCGACGCCGAACCGCGGTTAAGCGGAATGGAACGAACGCCTAACGGCATCCGAATTGCAACTTGTGCTTAGCTTCCCCGCGCGCCGCGAGCACCGCCTCAAAATCGCCACGTTATCGGAGACAGCCCCCCATTCGATCGCTGAGCGATTGCGCAGCGACTGCCACCGTTGCGCGCAAAACTGTTCCCAGCGGGGTGTCGAGCACAGCCAGAGTCCTGTTTTGCGAATCGATGGGTGTCAGATATAGTCGCCCTCGGCGTGGCGGGATGTCGCCACCGAATCGGCACTTGCCAATCGTCACGCTCGCTTCGCCCGCTCCAGTCTTCCAAGAACATCGCACACCGCATATGCACGGCGTCATTCAGTTGTTGGACTCGGCGAACGGACGCCCGTTGCAGAACTGGCGGGTCGGTACCGACAAGCGCACCACCATCGGGCGCGCGCTCGAAAACGATATCGTCGTGGCCGATCCTTATGTCTCACGGTCGCATGCCTACATCGAGTTCGACCGCGAGCGGCAGCAATGGCTGATGACCTCGGTCAGCCAGCAGCAACTCGTGTACGACAGCAAGACCGTCGCCCAATTGCCGCTTGCCGATGGCATGGTGATTCGGCTCGGCGGCCAAGGTTGCCACATCCGCTTCAATCAGCAGCAGGCGGTCGAGCAGCTCGACAATCGCCAGACGATTTCGTTCGACATGCTGATGAAGCCCAAGTTGTCGCTCGACAAACAACAGTTGGCCAAAGAAGTCGATGACATTGCCTCGGGCGATTTCTTTCAGAATCTTAAGCAGGCCGTGCAAAGACAACGGCAGCGTCAAACGGGTCCCGATCAGTAAACGCTGGCCGCCATCGATTGCCGGGCGGGATGCATTACTCCTCACAAGAACGCACTCATGTCTCAGATCATCGCGGTTCACTCGTTTCGCGGCGGCACTGGCAAATCGAACACGACCGCCAATCTGGCGGCGATCGTCGCTCGCACGGGCAAGCGTGTCGGCATCATCGACACCGACATCCACTCGCCCGGCATTCACGTCATCTTTGCGATCGATCACGAGAAGCTGACTTACGCGCTTAACGATTTCCTGTGGGGCCGGTGCCGCATCGATCAAGCCGCCTGCGACGTGACGCATGTGCTGGCCAAAGACGGTGCTCCACTGCCCGAGCGAACCAAGCTGTTCTTGATTCCGTCGAGTGTCAAAACCGGTGAAATCGCCCGCATTCTGCGTGAGGGTTACGACGTCAGTTTGCTCAACGACGGCATTTA
>JAEUIL010000359.1 GCA_016794255.1 Planctomycetaceae bacterium
GTCTGCATGCGGAAGGCCAACTCATACTGGGCGATGCGCGTGGCGGTCTCGGGATTGCCAAGTTCTTGCGACTGCAATTCGTTCAGATCGCGGAGCGCATCGAGACTCTTGCGACGCGTCGCGCGGTCCATCCCCGGCGGATCGCTAACATACAGCACCGGGTCGCCTTTGGAACGACATTGCACGCCTTGAAACACACTCGGCAGAAAGCCGCTCCCCCAGCAGCTTTGACCGCCACTGGGTTGCACGCCGCTGCTGATCAGCACGACGAAGCCGGGCAGGTTTTCGTTCTCGCTCCCCAGACCGTAAGTGACCCACGAGCCCAGCGAGGGACGCCCCGAGCGGGGCGAGCCGGTGAAGAGCAACAACTCGGCCGGGGCGTGATTGAACTGTTCGGTATGCATCGAACGGATGACGCACATCTCGTCGGCAACTTCGTGCAACCGCGGCACGGCGTCGGACATCCACACGCCCCCTTTGCCATGCTGCTTGAACGTCCGCGGCGTGCCGAGCAATTTGGGAACGCCCGACGTGAAGGCAAAGCGTTTGCCTTTGATGAACGAGTCGGGAGCATCTTCGCCGGTGTGTTTGACTAGATCGGGCTTGTAGTCCCACAGATCCAAGTGCGGCGGCGAGCCGGACATGTGTAGATAGATGACCCGTTTGACCTTGGGTGCATAGTGCGGCTGCCGCGGTGCGAGCGGATTCTCGACCTTCGCGGCTTGCGTCTCACCGCCGAGCAGCGACGCCAGCGCGATCGAGCCGAGGCCCGCACCGCTGTTTGCCAAGAAGTGTCGACGCGTTTGATTCGACAGTCGTACGAGTTCGGGATTCATAATCGGGAGCGCTCCTAACGCTTCATCAACACTTCGTCCAAGTTCAGCAACACATTCGAAACCACGGTCCAGGCGGCGAGATCGGCGAGGTCGACTCCGGCGGGGGCGGCGCCGAGGGGGACCGTGGCCATCTGCTTCGCTTGATCGGGCTTGGCCGCGTACTCGCTGCGCATTTCCTCGAACAACGCCACGAGTCGCGACACCTCTTTCTCCTGCGGCGGACGCGCCAGACACAACCGGAAACCAAGCGTCACTTGCTCGCGTGGTGTTTTTGCTCCGGCGACCATCCGGCGCGCGAGCGCCTGGGCCGTCTCGACATAGACCGGGTCGTTGAGCGTGACGAGCGCTTGCAGCGGCGTGTTCGTCGAGTTGCGACGGATCGTGCAGACCTCGCGGTTCGGGGCGTCAAACGTGGCCATCGAGGGATACGGGGCCGAGCGTCGCCACTCGGTGTAAATGCCGCGTCGGAACTTGTCCTCGCCGCTGCTCGTTTGCCAGTCGAGACCACTGCCGAACGCCGCGTTCAAGCCGAGGCTCGGGCGTGGCGGTTTGACCGAGGGGCCAAACATCCGCGGACTCAACAGGCCCGACACGGCTAGCGCCTGATCACGGACCATCTCGGCCGAGAGCCGAAAGCGCGGGCCACGTGCCAGCAGCCGGTTCTCGGGATCGCGTTCGGCCAACGCGCGCGAGACCTGCGAGCTTTGTCGATACGCGGCCGACGACACGAGCAGTTTCACGAACTCCTTCATGTTCCACTTCAAGCGAATCAACTCGGTCGCCAAGAAGTCGAGCAACTCGGGATTCGACGGCTGCTCACCTTGCGAGCCAAACTCTTCGCTCGTGCGCACCAAACCGACGCCGAAGATCTGCTCCCAAAAGCGATTGGCGATCACGCGCGCGGTCAGCGGGTTCTGCTCGTCGATCAACCATTGAGCGAGTCCGAGCCGATCGGGTTGCACGCCGCTCTTGAGCGGATGGAACGTGCTGATCACGCCGGGCGACACTTCCGCGCCGGTATCCAAGAAGTTGCCGCGGCGCTGGATCAACGTCTTGCGTCGCTTGTCGGCTGCCAACTCGCGGAAGATCGGCACCGTGTTCGGTTTCAAATCGGTGAGCGACTGCTTGAGTTGCTCGGTTCGTTTGCGCTCCGTGCTTAACTCCGGCACCACTTGGCGCACGTAATACTCCAGGAGCTGTTCGCGCTCGGCCGGCTTACGTTGATCGATGGGCGTGGTCAGCAACTTCACGATCGCCGCGGGCGTCTTGGCATAGTCATCGACCCGGGCGTCGTCGCTGATCGACAGCCGGAAATGGCCGAGGACTTGATTCGCTTGTTGAGCTTGCTGCTCGATCACGACCCGCAGCTTTGAACCGGCGGGAATGTTCGCCACGCCGTCGGCGATCAACGTCAGTGCGGCGTTCTTGCCGGCGCCGCTGGACCAACCTTTGGTGCGGTCGATCTTGTCGGCGAGCACAGCCGCGGCGGTGAACCCGGTCGAGGCGACATCGGCGTAGGCGGCGACGAATTTAAGCGGGATCGCGGTCGCGGCGGGCGACGGTTTCTTATCGGCCTCGTTATTCACCGCTGGCGGCACGATGCTGGCCGAGATGCGCGAGACAATGAAATTGCCACCGGCGTGACCCGGTCCTTTGCCCGGCAGCTTGTCGTGCGCCAGCACATCGAGCCGCAGACCGGCGAGCCGGGGCAGTTCGAGCGGAACCTCGAGCGCATAGTTGTCGTTCTTCTCGGGCTTCGCCACGAGCACCGCTCCGGAGTTGTCGATCGTCAACTCGGCGGCGGCGTTCGACTTGCCGCTCGTCGGCTTGATGGCGTGCCACTGCAACTCTTTGGGGAACTTGGTCTCCCAGTCGGCGGCGGACTTGGCGGCGGTCGGCTTGAACTTCTTGAACGCCTCGTCGAGCTGCGCGAGCTCAACTTCCCAATCGCTCCGTTGTTGTTTTTGCTCGTCGGTGTAAAAGTTCAACAGCGGCGACTCATCGCGACGGTCGGCGTCTTCCGTGTTATTGAGGATCGCAAAGAAACGGAAGTAATCTTCCTGCGAGATGGGATCGTACTTGTGCGAGTGACACTGAGCACACGCCATCGACGTGCCCATCCAGACCGCCATGGTCGTGTTCACACGATCGACGATCGCCACGTTGCGGAACTCTTCGTCGTTCGTGCCACCTTCGCTGTTGGTGAGCGTGTTGCGGTGAAAGGCCGTGGCCATCAGTTGCTCGTCGGTCGGGTTCGGCAACAAGTCGCCGGCCAACTGCTCGATCGTGAACTGATCGAACGGCTTGTTCGCATTGAACGAGCGAATGACGTAATCGCGATAGGCCCAGATCGTGCGCGTCGGATCGTCGGCGTATCCGGCCGAGTCGGCGTAGCGGGCCAAGTCGAGCCACATGCGGGCGAAGTGTTCGCCGTAGCGGGGAGAGGCAAGCAAAGCAGAAAGCTGGGAGTCAAAAGCTGAAAGCTGAGAGCTGAAAGCTGCGCTGTCGCGATTGGAGGCGGTGTCTGCCTGCTTTCGGCTTTCAGCTTTCAGCTTTTCTTCTGCCAGTTTTTCGACAAATCGGTCGACCTCTTCCACCGTGGGCGGCAAGCCCGTCAGATCGAGCGATAACCGGCGAATGAGCGTGTAGGGATCGGCTTCCGGCGCGGGTTGGAGTCCTTCGCGCTCAAGCCGCGCGAGAATGAAACGATCGATGTCGTTCCGGGGCCACGCTTGATTCTTGACCTGCGGCACCGGCGGTCGCTGGGGCGGGACATACGACCAGTGCTTGGCGTACGGCGCACCTTGAGCGATCCACGTGCGAAGCGTGTCGATTTCACGCGCCGACAACTTCTTGCCCGTCGCGGCAGGTGGCATTTGTTCGTCGACGTTGCTCGTGGTGATGCGTTTGAGCAATTCGCTCGCGTCGGGTTTGCCCGGCGTGATGGCTTTCGTGCCCGAGCCAAGATCAGCTGCGGCTCCGTCGGGCGTATCAAGACGCAGACCATCGACGCCTCCTTTACGCTCGGCTGCATCAGGCCCGTGACAAAAGAAGCAGTTGTTCGACAAAATCGGCCGAATATCGCGATTGAAGTCGAGCGGTTCGGCGGCTTTGGCCAGCGAACGGTCGAGCGAACAAACTCCGACACAGATCAAACAGGCGGCGAGCCAGCGGCGCATGGCGAGCATCTCAGGGGACAGCGGCAATTCGGCCACGGGGCGGGACCCGGCTACAAACGTCTGCAACCGGGCGGTAATCCGCTCGCATGTCGTAGCCGAACTCGCCAGAGTTCGGGGAGCATCTGACAGACCTCACCCCGAACTCTGGCGAGTTCGGCTACGCGATCATTGAGCCGGGCGGAGGGCCGAACCCTCTCAGTATAACCTGCCTAAAGTCTCCCGCCGCCGGAAGAGTGAGTCAATCAGTTTGCCTGTAAACTGATATGAATTGATGAGGCCGCTTGGAAGCTTAACGCGGGCTATTTCCCCGTCTGATTCCAATAGATCCGCACGTTGTGGGTCGCGCGACCGACGGCGATCAGATCGATCTTGCCGTCGCCGTCGAGATCGCCCGCGGCGAGATCTTCGACCGCCACGCCGGCAGGGTCGATCATAGTCCGTTTCCATTCGGTACCCGCGGCGTTCTGGGGATCATAAATCCGCACGCCGCTGCGCCAGGTGTCGTCCTTGTGATCGCGAATGCCGATGATCAACTCCTCGTCGGCGTCGCCGTCAAGATTCGCGCACCACACGGCATGTCCCCATTTGAGATCGCCGTCCACGACTTGGCGTGTCCACAGCGTCTCGTCCTTCTTGGGCCGAGTGTAGGTCACGACTTGCTCGCCGTGCCACGGCTCGATGGTCGCGATGTAGTCGGCGCCGCTGGCCAACGTGCCGCGCTTGATCTCGCTGGCGCCGCGATTGGGGCTCGTTTGTTGGTTGC
Source organism: Planctomycetaceae bacterium (assembly GCA_016794255.1). Taxonomy (GTDB): domain Bacteria; phylum Planctomycetota; class Planctomycetia; order Pirellulales; family PNKZ01; genus JAEUIL01. The sequence continues at coordinate 4,779 of JAEUIL010000359.1, forward strand.
CGCTGCCGATCACCTGCCGTGACCATTTGCCGTCGGTCAGTCGGGTGAGCAAATTCACGCCTTCAAAACTCGTGCAAAGAATCTCGTGCTGACCGTCGCCATTGAAGTCGGTGGGCCAAAAGTTATGGGCCACGCGCATCTCGTCGTTGAGCACCTCGAACGGCCAACGGTCCTTGGTCGGGTCGGCCGGAATCTTGAACGCCAACACACGTACGCCACTCTCGGCCCACAACGGCTTGGTCGTGCCGCGACCCATCAACGGCACCACGACGAGCTCGGGCCGTTTGTCGCCGTCGGTATCGAACCACCGCATGCGGTGCGTCGTGGGCTCCTCGGCAATCATCCGCACCTCCCAGGGGTCGGCCGGCGACTTGCCCTGCCGCAGCCACTGGATCGTGCCGCCCGCGTTAGTGTTGAACGGCTTCCAATCCGCGCCGAGCGCAAAATCCATCCGGCCATCGCCGTCGATGTCGTGGGCCGCAATGCAGACGTTGTCGAGTTTCGTTTGATCTTGGATGATCGTGTGAACTTTCCACGACGGGTTCTCGTACCACACGACGCGATTGGTATCGACGACGACAATGTCGAGCTTTTTGTCATCGTTCATATCGACAAGCGTCGTGGCGTAGCCGACCTTCAGATCGGTGGCGATTTCTTGCATCCGAAACGCCAAGTCCGCGGCAGGCAAGTTAGCGGTGAGCAAGAAGCACAAACTGGCGAAGGCGGCGACGAACGAATGATGGCGGAGCATGATGGGTGACGGTGGGCTACGAGGAGGTGGGATGGGCAATTCCGCCGTCATCGTAATCGCCGGACCAGACCGATGCCAGCGCGTGACAACGAGTTGCTTCTGCACATGACGAGTTGATGCTACCCGTGAATCGTGTGCCGTCCCCACGGGCACGTTTACCCGTCGAAAAAGCATGCCCACGAAGACGTGGGCATGGCACACAAACACACTTCGGCAAAGACAAAATTGCCGCCTACTGCCTACCGCCCTCCGTCTTCTTCCCTCTGTCTACTGCCCTCTGTCTACTCTCTTCTAATGCACCCGCTGTCCCGGCTTCGCACCCGAATCGACGCCCAACAGAAACACCTCGGGCCCGCCCGGTCCGGCAGCGGTGACCATCCCTTCGCTCAGGCCGAACTTCATCTGCCGCGGCTCGAGGTTCGCGACCATCACGACCAACCGGCCGACCAAGTCCTCGGGCTTGTATGCTGCTTTGATCCCCGCAAAGACATTCCGCTTCTCGTCGCCACCGAGCAGAAGCGTTAGTTGCAGCAACTTCTTGGCCTCGGGCACTTCCTTGGCCTCGATCACCCGAGCCACGCGCAAGTCAACGGCCGTGAACTGGTCGATGGTGATCCGATCGGCGACGAGCGGTTCGGCATCGAGCGCAGAGCGATCGTCGTTCCACGTGCCCGCGCCTCCGGCGGCCGGCGTGCTTGCGGCGGGTTCGTTACTGGGGGCACTCTCGCGACTCGCTTCGACCATGGCTTCCACCTGCTTCATATCAACTCGGGACAAAAGATGTTTATACTCGTTCACCGCCGTGCCGACGAGCGGCTGTTGCGTCTCGTTCCACGAACCGATCGGGCTCGACAACAGCTCGCCGGTCTGCTCGGCCAAGCGCGGCATGACCGGCGCGAGATACACGACCAACTGGCGAAACAAATTCAACGCCACGGTGCAGACCTGCTGCAACTCGGCGGCTTTGCTCGGATCTTTTTTCAGCGTCCACGGGGCACGTTCGTCGACGAACTTGTTCGCCCGATCGGCGAGCGCCATGATCCGTCGCATCGCCTGGTTGTAATCGCAGGCCTCGTACGCCTCGGCGATCGCGGTTCCCTCGGCGGCCGCTTCGGCGAACAACCCGCCGTCGTCGGGATACACCGCGGCGAGGCCGGTCTCGCGCACGAACTTGGCCGTGCGACTGGCGAGATTGACCACCTTGCCGACCAAATCGCCATTCACTTTCGCGACGAAATCTTCCAAGCCCAGGTCGAGATTATCGAGCTTGGGGGTCAACTTCGAGGCGTAGAAGTAACGCAAGTAATGCGGATCGAGGCCCGACTGCAAATACGTCGCCGCGCGGATGAACGTTCCCTTGCTCTTGCTCATCTTCTCGCCGTTGACGGTCAAGAAGCCGTGGATGTGGACCGCCTTCGGGAGTGTGAAGCCCGCGGCTTTGAGCATCACGGGCCAAAACAGCGTGTGAAAGTACGTGATGTCTTTGCCGATGAAGTGATGGATCTCGGTCTGGTCGCTGCGCCACCAATCGTCGAACTTCTCGCCGACTCGATCGCACCAGTCCTTCGTGCTGGCCATGTACCCGATCGGAGCGTCGAACCAAACGTACCAATAATTCCCCGGCGCGTCGGGAATCTCGAAGCCGAAGTACGGCGCGGGACGCGACACGTCCCAATCGCGCAATGGCTCGGCGAGAAACGCGCCTGCCAGCCAATTGGCGACATCTTCGTGCAACGCTCCGCTGCGCGTCCAAGTCGCCAGGAAGTCGTGCATCTGTTCCGTATTGATGAACCAATGCGGCGACGACTGCAACTCGGGCGTGGCACCCGAGAGCGCACTCACCGGATTGGTCAGGTCCGTCGGACTATAAGCGGCGCCGCACTTGTCGCAACTGTCGCCGTATTGGTCCGGAGCTCCGCATTTGGGACAGTTGCCGCGGACATACCGATCGGCCAGAAACTGCTTCGCCACAGGGTCGAACAACTGCGTGACACTCTTCTCGACGACGAGGCCAGCCGCGCGGATTTTTTGCCACAGCTCGTTGCAGAGCGCGCGGTTCGACGGACTGTTCGTGCTGCCGTAATTATCGAAACTGACCGAGAAGCCGGCGAAGTCGCGTTCGTGAGCGGCCTTCATATCGGCGATGACCGCCTCTTCGCTGCGGCCTTCTTGCTTGGCCCGAATGCTGATCGCCGTGCCATGCGTGTCATCGGCACAGACGAAGACGCACCGGTTACCGACGAGCCGTTGGAATCGGACCCAGATATCGGTCTGGATATATTCGACCAGATGGCCCAAGTGGATATGGCCATTGGCGTAAGGTAGCGCACTGGTAACAAGTATCTGACGCATGCGGAAAGCGGTCGGGAAGGCGGTGGTTCCTCGCAAAGTTGAGCCCGTAGCCTAGGAAAGTCGCGTCGGAAGGGCAAGGCGAACGCGGCTTTGTCGAGCAGACTGTCGGTGTTGAGACGTATTGGTAATCTGGCCATCTGCGACCAGCCGGGAGATCTCGTGGCGGTTTGCTCAACGCTTTTGCAACACGACCGGCCCGGCATGGTGGGGACGTTTGAGTGCGGGCACACGCTCCCAATCGCATTCACCGCCCAGGTCCAATCACCAGCGCGGTCGAATCGCAGGCGAACTCTGTTCGGTCAAGCTGAACAGGAACCTTTCTTGAGCATCCTCAGCAACCCATGGTCGCGACGTGCATGTTGCGGGTCTCGATGACAACCCGGGACAGCCCGACCCATCCC
>JAEUIL010000381.1 GCA_016794255.1 Planctomycetaceae bacterium
GCTCTCGCGGCACTCCTGCTCTTCGCCTCGATCGGCGTGTTACCCGCGGCCGACAAGCCGAAAGCGTCGGGCAGTTTGCCGTGGTCGTTCAAGCCGCTCACGAAACCGCAGCCCCCTGTGGTCAAAGACACCGCTTGGCCGCGTGACGATCTCGATCGTTTCATACTGGCGAAGCTGGAAGCGGCCGGACTCAAGCCCAACGGCGACGCCGATCCCGCCACGCTCGCACGACGATTGAGTTTCGATCTCACCGGATTGCCGACCGGGACCAAACCAACAAACTCGATCGCGGCGCAAGTCGACGCGGCACTCGCATCGCCGCGGTTTGGCGAGCGTTGGGCGCGGCACTGGCTGGACACGGTGCGCTACGCCGACAGCGTCGGTCGCAACTGGAACGCACCTTATACGTATGCGTGGCGTTACCGTGACTACGTGATCGACGCCTTCAACGCAGACAAGCCGTACGACCGTTTCATCACGGAACAAATCGCCGGCGATCTGCTGCCCGTGAAATCACTCGACGAACGCCGCGAGAATCTCGTCGCCACCGGGTTGCTGGCGCTCGGATCGCTCGATTTGCAGGCGCTCGATCGCGAGCAGTTTTATCTCGACGGGGTCGACGATCAAATCGATGTCGTCACACGCTCGATGCTGGGACTGACCGTGAGTTGCGCTCGCTGTCACGATCACAAGTACGACCCGGTCACGATGCGCGACTATTATGCCCTGGCGGGGATTTTTTACAGCACGAAGATTCTCGCCGGCACACCGTATCGCGGGCAGGGCAACGGTTACGTCGATCACGAAAGTCTGCACCGCTTGCCGATCGCCGCACGGGGCAAGCCCGTGTCGCCCGACGTGATCCCGGGCGTCCATTCGATGAGCGATTATCAAGCGATCTGGTCGACCGGCAAACGCGACATTCGCTTTACGACCGACCCGAACTTGGCGATGGGCGTGAGCGACGACGAAATCAGCGATTGTGCGTTGCGGGTGAAGGGTGACCCGCACGATCGCGGCCCCGCTCCGCCGCGCGGCGATGTGAAGATCGCCGGTCTGCCGCCGATCACGAAACCTGGCCCGAATGCGAGCGGACGTTTGGAACTCGCGCGGTGGATTGCCTCGCCGCGGCATCCGCTGACCGCCCGGGTCATCGTGAACCGCGTGTGGCAGCACTTGATCGGTCAGCCGCTCGTTGCCACGCCCGACGACTTCGGCGCGACCAGCGAACCACCGTCGCATCCCGAGTTGCTGGATCACTTGGCGAGCCGGTTCATTGCCGATGGCTGGTCGATCAAGAAGCTCGTGCGCACGATCGTGCTCAGTCGCACCTACCAACTCAGCGGCGCGACGCGCGGTCAGCCGGCTCACGAAGCCGACCCGCAAAACACGCTGTGCTGGCGTGCCAATCTGCGCCGACTCGAGTTCGAGCCGCTACGTGACAGCTTGCTGGTCGCGGCGGGCGAATTGACCTTTGATCGACCCGAGGGAATTCAAATCGCGGGCATCGGCGGCAAGAGTGCGAAGTCGCAAGTGCATAGCTTGCTCGATATCGACGCCCCCTACCGCACGATCTACTTGCCTGTCATTCGCGGACGTTTGCCGGAGACCTTCAACACGTTCGACTTTCCCGACCCGTGCCAGATCGCTGGTCGCCGCGACGTAACCACGGTCGCGCCGCAAGCGTTGTTCTTTCTCAACAGCCGGTTGGTCACCGATTGTGCCGAGGCGACCGCCGCACGCGTCCTTAAATCCAGTTCGACCACCGACGCCGCTCGGCTCACATGGCTGTATCAGACGTTGTTCGCCCGCGCGCCCACCGCCGACGAAGTGACCGCCGCCGCGGGGTTGTTCAAAGACTTGCAACGTCACGGTGCCGATGCCGAGTCGTGTTGGACCACGTTGGTGCAAGGTTTGCTCGCCAGCGCCGAGTTCCGCTACATCCGTTAGCTTTCCGCAGGACACGCGATCATGAGTAAACATCGACCCACGTTCGGCACCCCGAGCCGTCGCGCCGTGTTGCAACAGTCGGCCGCGGGCTTCGGCTGGCTGGCCTTGGCGGCGCTCGGGGCTCAGCAGGCCCGCGCCGAGCAAGGCAAGTATCGCAGTCCGCTCGCGCCCAAAGAGCCAGACTACGCCGCCCGGGCCAAACGCGTCATTTTCATGTTCATGGCCGGTGGTCCGAGCCATCTCGAATCGTTCGACTGGAAGCCCGAGTTGGCTCGGGTCGGCAAGGGTGGTCACCATCAATTGCTCGGACCGGTCGTCGGCTTCAAGCCAGCCGGCAAGAGTGGGCTGATGATCTCGGAAGTGTTCCCGCACCTGGCCGAGCACGCCGATCGGCTCTGCATCCTCAACGGCATGAAGACCAACAATGCGGCCCATCAACAGGCCTCGGTCGCGCTGCACACCGGCAACGAGCAATTTGTGCGTCCTTCGCTCGGCGCTTGGGTAACGTACGGACTCGGCACCGTGGCCGAGGATCTGCCGGGCTTCATCACCTTGAACCCGATCAACGACAACGGCGGGGCGCAGAACTACGGCTCGGCTTTTCTGCCCGCCATGTTCCAAGGAACCCGGATGAGCGGCGGTCAGGGGGCGGTGCCGAATCTGGCGAATCGACGTTTGAGCGATGCCGAGCAGCGCCGGCAGATCGAGTTCATCCAGCAGGCCAATCGCCGCATGCTCAACGAGTTGCCCGGTCAACCGGAACTCGAAGGGCTCATCGAATCGTATGAACTCGCGTACAAGATGCAGACCTCGGTTCCCGCCACGCTTGATCTATCGGGCGAAACCGATGCCACGCGTGAGTTGTACGGCGTCGACGACTCGGAAACGAGTTCGTTCGGTACGCAGTGTCTGATGGCGCGCCGCCTCGCTGAGAAGGGCGTGCGGTTCATTCAACTGACGAGTCCCGGCTGGGATCATCACAACAATCTGCGCGAGCATTTTACCCGTGGTGCGACGTCGATCGACAAGCCCATCGCGGGGTTGATCACCGATCTGCACCAGCGTGGCATGCTCGACGAAACGCTGCTCGTCTGGGGTGGCGAGTTTGGCCGGTCATCGCACGATGACAAGGGAGACAGCAACGGTCGGGGACATGCGAACCGCGGCTATTCGATGTGGTTCGCCGGCGGCGGTGTCCGCGGGGGGCAGCGCTACGGCGCGACCGATGAGTTGGGCCAAAACGCGGTCGACGGCGTGATGGATACGCACGATCTCCACGCCACGACCTTGCACCTGCTCGGGCTCGATCACGAAGGGCTCACGTTTCGCTATGCGGGCCGCGACTTTCGCCTGACCGACACCAAGGGCAAGGTCCACAAGGGTGTCATGAGTTAGCCTTCGATCAGGCCAACTCGGCGATCGGCTCACCCTCGCTGAGAATCGGCACGGGTCGGCCCGAGTTGTCGAGATTGACTCGATGCGTGTCGATGCCGAAGCGTTGGTAGATGGTTGCGAGCAAGCAGTTGCTGTTCATCACGCGTTCGACCGGATCTTCGCCGCGCGAATTGGTCGCGCCGATGACTTGGCCCATCGGCATGCCACCGCCCGCCAGGAACACGCTCATCGAACGGCACCAGTGATCGCGACCCGGTCGGCCGGACTTGTCTTGGTAGCCAATCTTCGGCGTTCGGCCGAACTCGCCGCAGAAGACGAACAACACATTCTTGTCGAGCCCGCGGCTGGACAGGTCTTCGAGCAACGCCGGGATCGCGACGTCCATTTGCGGCAGTCGTTCTTCATATGCCCGGAAGATATGGGCATTGACCGAGTGATCGTCCCAGTTCGTGGCGCCGACGACGCCGGTCTCTTTGCTCACCGGGAAGTTAGCCGTGATTTGCACGAATCGCACGCCCGCCTCGACCAGACGGCGAGCCAGTAGCAGGCTTTGACCGCCTGTCGTGCGACCATAACGATCGCGCAGTTTGTCGGGTTCGCGCGATAAATCAAACGCCTCGCGCGTGCGGGAACTCGTGAGCAAATCGACGGCTCGCCCGTTGAACTTGTCCAAGGCCGACATGGTCTGCGCGCGATCGACTTCGCGACGGAGCGTGTCGAACTTGGCGAGCAACTGCGTCCGCTTCTGCAACAGTCCGGCGGCGTCTTGCGACAGCGAGAGATTACCGACGCTGAAGTTCTTATCGTTCGGGTTGCCCGAGAACATGAACGGCGAGTAAGCCGGGCCGAGATACGCAGGCCCGCCGCCATACAGCTTGTTCGTGGCGACGTACAACGGCAAATCGCGGGTCCGATCTTCGAGGTGCCGCGCGATGATCGAGCCCATCTCGGGATACTCGCCATCGGCCGGATTGGCCGCGACGCTCGCATAGCCCGAGAGCATGCGGTTCGTGCCGCCGCTGTGCTCGTTGCGATTGTGAAACAAGCTACGCACGATCGCGAACTTATCGGCCTGTTTGGCCAAGTTCGGGAGCAACTCGCAAATCTGCATCCCCGGCACGCTCGTGGCGATGGGGTTGAATGGCCCGCGATACTCGGCTGGCGCGTTGGGCTTGAGATCGAACGTCTCGAGATGGCTCGGACCACCAGCGGCGAAGAGCAAGATCACCGAGAAGTCGCGATCCACCTGCGACGATCCATCCTGGGCCGCGAGCAGTTGCGACAAGTTCGGTGTCACACCGCCCGACGCGAGTGCTCCCAGCGACAGTCCGCCAATCTGGAGCAGCGCACGGCGATTGATCGGGCCGGGGCAATGGAGTCGTGACATGGATCAGTCCCTTAACCTCAATGGATGTACAGGAATTCTTTGGTGTTGAGCAGCACCCACAGCAAGTTGCGATAGGCCAGAATCGGCTTCTCTTCGCTGTTGATATGTTCGAGCGAGGCTTTGAGCTCTTGCTCGGTGGGTTTACGCGACAAGACTGTCACGAACAGGCGTTGAATTTTTGCGACAGCATCCTCGGGGCCGCGACCCAATTGATCGGCGAGGCTCTTATCCGTATTGATCTTGCTGAGAAACGACTGGTCGTTCATCAGGAACAGCGACTGGCTCAAGCTCGGGGCGGCGACGCGCTCGCATTCACACGCACTCTCGCGCGGCGGCCGACCGAACAAGTTCATAAAGTTGTTCGCGAAACCTTCGTCCGGCAACTGCGTGGCTCGGGTCCCCTCGGGCAGCCCGGTGAAGTTCGTCTTGATCTGTGTGACTCGATCCACGGCGTCGACCAACACCTCGGCCGACATCCTCTGCGGATAAAACCGCGAGTTGAATTGCGTGTCTGCCAGATTCCATTCGTTCGGCGTCGAGCTCAGTCCGTAGGTCGAACTGGTGCAGATCGTCTTCAACAGATGCCGCAGATCAAAGTTGTGCTGGATGAAATCCGCCGCGAGGGCATCGAGCAACGGTTCATTCGCGGCGGGATTGGTGACTCGTTGATCGTCGAGCGGCTCGACCAGACCACGCCCGAAGAAATGGGCCCACATCCGGTTGACTAACCCCCGGGCAAAATAGGGATTCGTCGGCTCGCGCATCCAATCGACCAGTGCATGACGGGGGTCGTCGAATTCGCCCAGCGGCGCGACTTTGGCACCGAGACCATGCGGCGGCACTACGTCGCCCGTGCCCGGATGCTTCACCTCGCCCGAGGCTTTGATGAAGATCGACTCGTTGGCCTTGCGTTCCTCGATGCCCGCCCCGCCTTGACGACCAATCCGAGCGAAATAAGCGGCCAGCCCGTAGTAGTCTTCTTGAGTAAAGTTCTCGAACGGATGATTGTGACAGCGAGCACAACCGATGCGCACACCGAGAAATACCTGCGCCGTGTCGTCGACGTAGCGATCGAGATACCGCACCTCGTGATACCACTGCGCGGCGGGGTTCTCGCTCGGGTTGCCGGTCGCAGTGATCACCTGTCGCACGATCTCGTCGTATGGCCGGTTCTCGACGATCGCGTTTCGCAACCAGCGATGGAACGCAATCGTGGCCGGCAGACGGTCAGCCACGTTGCGCCGCTTGATGCGCAAGATATCGCCCCATTTTTGAGCAAAGTAGTCGGCGTGCGCGCCGCTTGCGAGCAGACGCTCGATCAACTGCGCTCGTTTGTCGGGCGTAGAGTCGGCAACAAACCCGTTCACTTCGTCGGCGGTGGGCGTTTGGCCGACGATCTGCAACATGGCCCGACGCAAGAAGCCGGCATCGTCAACTTGCCCCGAGGGCGGGACATTCAGCAACCGCAACTTGGCCAGCACATGCTCGTCGACGAGATTTGCGATCGGTAGTTGCGGCTCGGGTACGCCGGGTTTTCGCAGCGGTGTCAACAATCGGCACACGCCCACATGACCGCGATGAATGGCGACAATGGCCGTCTCACCGAGCCGTTCGTGCATGCTGGCCAAGCCGTGCTCGTTGACATCGGCCACCGACGCGTCATTGCTGCGAAACTCTGTTGTGCGGGTCACATCGCGGCGCAAGCCATCGGCGTACACGGCCATGACCACGATCTGTTGCTGCTCGCGATGATCAAGAGCCCGCACCGCGGGCGCGATTTCGAGACGTACGAGCGGCGAGACCGGCTTGGCCGACGCGTCGGAGTTGGACCACGGAGTGCCCGTGGCAATCCAGCGGCGGAGTCGTTCGTACTCGGGCGTGTCGACGGCGAGCCGTGTGCCGCCGCCGTGGGGCACGCGATTCGCCGGCTTCGAGAGCAACAGCGAGTTGTCGGGCGAGGCTGGAAACAATCGTCGCCCACGCCCGGTTTTCACGATCGCGTCGTAATCACCGCGGGGATCAAACCCGAAGAGCGAGAGCTGAAACCCGCCGCGACCGCCGCTCTTGCCGTGACACCCGCCGCCGTTGCAACCACCCTTGGTCATGAGGGGCAGCACGTCGCGCGTGAAGTCGAGCGGCAGATATTGATCCCCCTGCTGAACGTGGACCGTCGCTCGGGACTGCTGGCCGTTGTGAGCGGCGATGATTTCGGTGCTGCCCGATCCGATTGGAGTCACGACACCGGTGGACGACACCACGGCGACCGCGGGTTGCGTGGAGCGATACTGGACCGTGCGACTCACGTCGTGCTCGTGACCATTGTCGGTCGTGAGCGTCACGAGCAGTTGTTGCCGATCGTCGTGACCGACGAGCGTGATCTGCGGCGGATAGATTTCGATCCGCTCAGACCCATCGGCGACGACGGTGCTGAGCATACTGCCGAGGATGACCACGCACGCGCAGCACAGCGCTGACGCGCGTCGCGGGAAGAGCAGCAGACCACGGAGCCACGGCATCGCGGGCGGTCTCGGATCAGGCGGGGGGAGGGATCGGCGGGCAACGCATCCATATTACCTAATCGGTTCGATTTCAGCAAATGTTGCGTCTGAGTTGCCCCCGTTGGATGTGGGTGTCTCGAAAGTTGATGGAAAATCGGCGAGGTTGAACGGGGCTCGATCCGCGAGGGATTTTTTATCACATGGTCGCGTGGCCAGGACTCGGTTCAAACCGGTGAACGTTCAGCTCACTTCGGAAAAACGAGCGCAGGCGGCGTAGATCGAATGCCCGTTGAACTGTCGCGTAACGCCGCGAGATCAGTACTCCTGCCGACTACTCGAATGGCTTGTGCAAACGACCTGAGACGACATTGAATCCAAACGCCCTCCCACCATGTTAGATCCGTTGAACGTGTCATTCGCGGAGGCGAACGTGTTGGCTGCGATGTCGAGGCGTTGCAGAACCGATTCGAGGATCGTCACTAGCATCCGCCGCCCCAGTCATGAATTAAACACGCAAATTGAAGTTTTTTCTGATCACGATGTGTTATCCCGAGTGGTTGTAACAAGCTGTGCCGCAAAATCGAAACTCGATGCGTCTTGCAGCTGGAAATCGAAGCCAGGGAAATGCTTGACGAACCTTCGATGAAGACCGAAATTGGAGCCTTCATCCGTTAAAGAGAGGGGCTCTTCACATGGCCAAACGCTCGAAGCCTAAAAACTCGTTTTCGCCGCATCTGACAGTCGAACCCAAGTTGTCGTGATGTGACCGTCGACGCCCGAGGTCTTTTTATCGCCTGCTGCGCGGCCAATGCGCCGATTCATAGCCTAAGTTTTGCGGCGTGAAAGAATGATCGCTTGAGCTGGGGACGTCGCCTGGGCTTCCCTAGTGAGCGTCGAACCACGGCTTGCAACCTCAGCGTATCGGCCGGCACATGGTTGGCCAGGTCACTGTACTTGCTCCAGCCCCACAACGATTCCACCGGATTCAACTCAGGGGCGTATGCCTTCACGGCCGATCAGTTTTCCGAAAGGTTGAACCAGTTAGGAGTTGAGATCGTACGGAGTGGAACGGATTCGATTTTTTCCTGAGCACGGAGGTGTTTTGTGGAAGCCTGCGCTGGGGAAAGCTTGCTGGCAATGCTGGCGGC
>JAEUIL010000409.1 GCA_016794255.1 Planctomycetaceae bacterium
CGTGCCGACGAGCGTGACACCGGCGGCGATCAATGTGCCTCGGGCCTCAACTTCGAGACCTTACGACCGCGCGTCGAGGTGCTGCGCGACTACGTGTATGTTCTCGAGCAAATCTACGAGCCGAGGGCGTTCTTTGAGCGCGTGCGGCAAGTGGGACTGGCGCTCAACTTCAAACAGCATCGAAACAGCTTCTCGTGGCGCGTGGCCGGGCGCGATCTGCGCAGTCTGCTGCGAATTATCTGGCGGCAGGGCGTGGTGGCGTCATATCGACGCGAGTTTTGGTCGACCCTGTGGTCCGTGGGACGAAGCAATCCGTCTGGACTCAGAATCACCATCAGCTTGGCCACGTTCTACTTGCATCTTGGCGAGTTCTCGGCCTACCTGCGTCAGCGCGTCCACGAGGCCATTCGGGCCGAAGAGTTGCGAGCACAGCAAGCCGAGCTCGCCGCTATCGAGCCGTGACCGCTTCCAGGAACGTCAGAGTGTGATTGGCGATCTCGCCCGGCCGTTGCCAGTGCATCAAGTGTCCCACACCAGGAAACTTGACCACCGTGCAATCGGCGATCGCGTTCTTAGCGAGAATCGTGTCGAGATCGATGAGCATGCCACCGACGGTGACATCCGCCTGAAGCAACAGCGTCGGACACTCGATCTTGGCCAACTCATGCTTCCAATCCCAGCCGTCGAGCCAATGGCAATCGACGATCGGCTGTAACACGTCGGGATCGAGCTGGTTGAAACACGACGCCATGAACCGCAGTGTGGTCGCGTCGCGTTGTTCGCCCAGCGTCAGCGTCTCGCCGCTTTTCGTATTGGCGTATTGAACCGCGGCCAGTCGCTGGGCCAAAGTCGCTGCCGGGTCGATGAACGGGCGTAGCTTGTGGACCGCTGCGAAATAGTTGTGCAACGTCGAGTGATGCAGGCGAGTTCCCATCGTATCGAACGGCGGGTCCTCGAGCACGATCGCCTTCACGCACTCCGGTGCCGCCGCAGCGACGCCCGCGGCCACCATCGCACCGAGCGAATGACCGTAGATCGCTACCGGCTCGCCAAACTTCGCACGAATGAGCTGCACGGCATCGCCGATGTAGTCGGCCACCCGATACGCCCCAGGCACTCGTGACGACTTGCCATGTCCGCGATGATCGACGGCATGCACCTGCCAGCGGGTCGACAACGGGCCAATCAGCGGCAAAAAACCTTGCCAGCGTCGCAGCACGCCATGAAACATGACCAACGGCGAACCGTCGCCCGAGGCGGACATGAGATTGAGCGAATGGTTTCCAACGTCGACGAGAGCTTCGTTTAACATGGAGGTGCCAAAGTTCGTGTTTGCGTGGCTCGCGTGGAGCGATCAAATTGGTAAACTGCCCACGGTACCAAGCCCCACGTCGATTGCAAAGCCGGTTGCGTTCGTTCGACACGCCAGACGCGTGCCCAACGTCAGGCATCGTCACCTAACGATGATTTGCGGCGCAGCATGTGATGATAATGCTGAGCAAAGCGATGGGCCTCATCGCGTACATATTGCAACAACCGCAATGCGAACGAGTGCCGGCTCAAGCGGTGGGGCTCGGCTTGGCCGGGAACGTAAATCTCTTCTTCACGCTTCGCAAGCGAGATCACGGTCGGCGGCGTGATGTCGAGTGATCGAAATGCTTCGAGCCCGGCGTTCAACTGCCCTCGGCCACCGTCGATTAGCAAAATGTCGGGAAACGCCGCCCCCTCGTCGCTCAGGCGTTTGAATCGTCGCGAAATCACCTCGCGGATGCTGGCAAAGTCGTCGATGCCGCTCACCGAGCGAATCTTGAACCGCTTGTAACCCGGCTTGAACGGCAAACCATCGATAAACTGCACGAGGCTCGCCACGGTCTCGTCGCCGCCGAGGTGCGCGATATCGACCCCCTCGATGATCCGCGGCGCTTCTTTGAGCTTGAGCACCTGCTTGAGCCCCTTCAGGCCTTTCTTCGGATCGATGTAGAACACCTCGGGCTGCACGTGCGTGTCGAGTTCGCCACGTTGATCGAGGGTTTCGAGCGCCTGAATCTCATCGCGCAGTCGGGCCGCTTTCTCAAACGACTTGCGCCCCGCGGCCTCGAGCATCTCGGCCCGCATCTCTTTGATGAGCCGAGATTTATTGCCGTCGAGAAACGTTTTCAGCCGGGCGATATCCTTGCGGTACTCGTCTTTCGCGATCCGCAAATTACATGGCGCGGTGCATTGATTGATGCTGGCTAATAGACACGGTCGAAACCAGCGCCATTGCGGATCGTTCTCGTCGATGTCGAGCGAGCAGGTGCGGAACTTGAAGATCTTTTGCAGAACTTGCACCGCGCCGCGCAATTGTCCGGCACTAATGAACGGCCCGTAGAGTTTCGTGCCCGATGACGATGGCTGCCGCGTCACCTCGACGCGCGGAAAATCCTCGTTCATCGTGATCTCGAGATACGGAAACGTCTTGCTATCCTTGAGATCCTTGTTGTGCTTGGGGCGAATGTCCTTGATCAACCGCGCTTCAACGAGCAAGGCGTCGACTTCACTGTCGCACTCGATGAAGTCGACATCGGCAATCTCGGTCACGAGTTCCGAGGTGCGCCGGTCTTCGGCCGCGGCCTTGAGAAAGTAACTGCCCGCGCGACTGCGCAGTTGAACCGCTTTGCCGATGTAGATCACGACCCCGTGGGCATCTTTGAACAGATAGACGCCCGGTTTCTGCGGAAAGGCCCGGACCTTTTCGTGAGCCCGTCGAAAGCCGGCGGCGCGCAGCCCCTCGGCGAACAGATCGATCGACTCAAGATCGGATTCGGCGGCCTCGGGCGGTTCGGGCTCGACGCGATCGAGATCGACCGACTCATCCGGCTCGGGTTCCGACTGCGGAGAAGAATGCTGTTCGTCTGACATGGACCAACCGAAAACCAAGAGTCGTACTCATCACGCGGCGTAACGCGCCGACGGTTCCTATTCTAACAAGGAACTCGTGCCGGGATAATCGGCGTGGCGCGGTCATGCGAGCCGCTAAGGATTACGCTATCATCGGGCGACAATTGCCGTTGACCCGAGGTGTGTCGTATGTCGCCGAAGTTTCGCATTGGTGTGGTGGGTTTGACCCATGATCATATCTGGGATGTCTTAGCGGATCTGCGAACGCAACCGGGCGTGGAGTTGGTGGGCGTGGCCGATGCGCATCGTCCGCTCGTCGAACGAGCCAAGGCCGAATACGGCTGCGTGACGTATCGCGAGGCGGCGTTGTTCATCGAACGCGAGCCGCTCGACGCGGTTTACTTGTTCGGCGACAACGCATCGTCGGTCGAGGCGGCCGAGCTTGCAGCGAAGAAGGGGCTGCACATTCTGGTCGAGAAGCCGATGGCCGCGGACTTGGCGGGCGCCGATCGCATGCTCGCCGCCGCTCGGCAGAACAACGTGCGACTCATGATCAATTGGCCCTTTGCTTGGCTGCCGCAGTTGCAACATGCGCTCGCGCTCGCAGCCGCCGGCGAAATCGGCGAGATCTGGCAGGTCAAATATCGCGCCGCGCACCAGGGTCCGCGCGAACATGGCTGTAGCGAGTACTTTTGCGACTGGCTCTACGACATCGATCGCAACGGCGGCGGAGCGTTGATCGACTATTGTTGTTATGGCGCTCTCTTGTCGCGGGCTTTGATGGGTGTTCCCACGCGGGTCACGGGCGTGACGGGCCGCTGCCTGAAGGAAGATATCCTGGTCGAGGACAACGCGGTGGTGCTGATGAGCTATCCGCGCGGCTTGTCGATCTCGGAAGGCTCCTGGACGCAGATCGGCAATCTGAACCAGTACGTCGCCACGATTTACGGCTCACGTGGAATCTTGCAGGTCGAACCGCGCGCCACGGGTCGGTTGTTGAAAGCGACTGCCGAACAGCCCGAGGGCGTTCCGGTGACGCTACCCGAGCAACCCGCGGCGCTGCGATCGACCACGGCGCATTTCGTCGACTGCGTGCGCAGCGGTCGCGAATTTCAATTGTTGTGCCAAGCCCGTGTCGGTCGCGATGCTCAAGAGATTCTGGAAGCGGCGTTGCTGTCGAGTGACAGCGGTAGCGAAGTCAGCTTGCCGCTCAAACTCCACTCGTAACCGACACGCGATCGTTTGCCCGTGAGTTGCACCGAAGGATCGACGTGTGGGTTGCACTATCCGATCAACTCGCGAATGGGTTCGCCCAGGGCGAGGACCGGGATCGGACGGTTGAGCGCGTCGTGAAATACGGCGTCGGTCGGCACGCCGAGTTGTCGATAGATGGTCGCCAACACATCGTTGAACGGAATCGGGCGATCCAGCGGCACATCACCGGCCTTGGTGCTCGCGCCGACCACGACGCCTCGCTTCAGCCCGCCGCCGGTGAGCATCACCGAGCAAACTTTCTCCCAATGATCGCGGCCACCTTGACCGTTGATCTGCGGCGTCCGGCCAAACTCGCCAAAGACCGCGACCAGCGTCGTGTCGAGCAGCCCGCGTTCCTCGAGATCGTCGAGCAACGTGCTGACCGCGCGATCCATGGGGGGCAACAACGTGTCACGCATCGCGCCGAAGTTGTTGACGTGCGTGTCCCAATCCTGGCCGTGATGTTGGGTGAGCGTGTAGTTGACGAGCGTGAAGGG
>JAEUIL010000485.1 GCA_016794255.1 Planctomycetaceae bacterium
CGAGGCGTGGGAAGTCCTGCGAGCGACATCGCCCATCACGCACGTTCACTCCGGTTTGCCGCCGTTTCTGTTGATCCACGGCGATGCCGATCCGACCGTCCCTTTCGAGCAATCCCCGCTGTTTCAAGCCCGAATGCAAGCCGCAGGCAATGTCTGCGATCTGATCCGCGTCACCGGTGGCGTGCATGGCATGACGCCGTGGGCCAAGCTCGGTTCCGACTATCAGCAACAGATGATCGCGTGGTTGAAGACGACCTTTGAGACTGGCCGCAAACTCTCGCCAGCCGAACGACGTGCTCAAGTGCAAGCCGGCCTGCGTCACGCGAGCGCCGAAGTGCGCCAAGTCGCAGTTCATTCGCTGGCACACTCGGACTTGGCAGACGGCTTGGTCGAAGAGACGATCGCGGCGCTGGCCGACAGCGACGCCGAGGTGCGTGAATGGGCCGCCACGGTGCTCGGCCCGCGCGGCAAACTGGCCGAGAGTGCGGTGCCGAAGTTGATCGCACAGTTGCAGGGGGACAAAGTCAAACAGTGTCGGGAAACTGCGGCCCGAGCCCTAGGACGCATCGGCAAAGCGACGCCCGACGATCGGCGAGCGATTCCGGTCTTGGAGCAAGCCAGTGCTCAGGATCCCGATTCGGTCACGCGCGTCGTAGCGCTCGGTGCCCTCGCGTTGATCACACCCTCGGATACCGCTCGTATAGCCGCGGTGAGCAAGTATCTCACGCATGACGACGCGTTGACGCGCATGAAAGCGGCCCACGCACTCGGTTACCTCGGCGATCGTTCAAGCGCCGCGGCTCCGGCCATCGCCCGGGCGTTGCAGATGGCCACCGATCCGCACGAGCGAGGCTATTTGTCTCGTTCGTTGGGGCAAATCGGCGATCGCGCCCAATTGCCTGTGTTGCTTGAGGAGTACGGCAAGGAACGCGATGAACGAGCACTCGGCGAGATGCGCGGGGCTATCAAACGCTTGGGCGGGATGGTGCCGGCAGCTAACGCCAAGCCGTGATGGCAACGTAAGTGCAGACCCGTTTTCTCGACGCGGCGCAACTCATTCTCGAACTCGGTAACGCGAACGACTCATGTGGCGATTGCTGCTCAACCAGTGGATTCAACAGCAAGTGCGCGACAAGGTTCAACAGACCGTTGCCGAGGCTGCCCAGGGTTTGTCGCAACCGTCGAGTGAAACTCCCGGCGAACCGCCTCCTCCGGCCGACGTGGGGCTTGTGTTCGCTTTGGGAATCGAATCGGGCGGTCTCATCGATTGTCTCGACGGTGTGTTGACCACCAAGGTGCCGCAAGTCACGTTCCGCCACGGCGGTTATCGCGGCCGACATGTGGTGGTCGCCGAGGGTGGTGCCGGCCGACCGAATGCAGCTCACGCAACCGAATTGCTCATCCAGGCTCATCAGCCCGCGTGGGTGATCTCGGCCGGATTTGCCGGGGCGCTCGACGACTCGGTGCGTCAACACGATCTGCTGTTGGTCAATCAGGTGGGCTCCGCCGAGGGGGAAACACTGTCGATCGATCTGCGCATGCCAGCCGAGGAGTTGGTTCGCAATCCGACTTGGAAGTTGGGCAAACTCGTCACCGTCGATCAAGTCGTGCGCACGCCGCAAGACAAGCGAGCGCTGGGACAACAGCACGCGGCACTTGCCGTGGACATGGAGACTTACGCCGTCGCCGAGGTGTGTCGTCGGCACAAGACGCGGTTTCTCGCCGTGCGCGTGATCAGCGATGGCGTGGATGACGTGCTGCCCGACGAGATCGAACGACTCACGCGGCAACGCACGATGGCCGGTCAATTGGGAGCAGCGGCCGCGGCGATTTGGAATCGTCCCGGCAGCGTGAAGCAAATGTGGCAATTGAAGGAAACCGCGATCGTCGCCAGCGACCGGCTCGCCAAGTTCTTGCTTGGCATGATTCCGCAACTCGCGCCGCGAACCGACCAGTTGAACTCGCCGCCTCAACAACCCGCGCAGAATCCTTAATCGCAGGTCACTTTGCGCCGCGCGTCAGACACCGCGTCAGCAACGCCTCGGGCAACTCGTCGACGGCACACGACTGCGGTTGTCCGAGTGCGTTCAGAATGACTTCCGCCGCGCGATACCCGCTCCGCACGGCTCCTTCCATCGTCGCGGGCCAACCGGTTGCTATCCAGTCGCCAGCCAGTGCCAAGTTGACGAGCGGCGTGCGGGCCGTGGGCCGCCGCGACTCGATGCCCGGCTGCGGAGAAAACACCGCGTGGTGCTCGGTGACCACGCGCGAACGCAGCAGCGTCGCCCCACGCGACTCAGGAAACACTTGCTGCAACTCGTCGACAATTTGCCGCACGACCTCATCCCGGTCCGAATCGGCAAGTTGCCGCGAGGCGCTAATCACGACCTGATAATAGTGCCCCGACGTTGGTGAATCCGCCGCGCGGCGAAAGACCCATTGGCTCAACGTGCCGACGAGCACCGCATGCGGCAACTCCATGATCGGGCGATCGAACCACAGATGCACGCCCGTGATCGGCGACGACTCGAGCTGTCGCGACAGCTGAATCGCGGGCCAGTCGGAAAGTTGCGGCACATCGGCGACCAACTCGGCAAAACGTCGCCACGGAACGGCCAGCACCACATGGTCGACATCGCGGCGTTGACCATCGTTCATCTGCACGGCCACC
>JAEUIL010000497.1 GCA_016794255.1 Planctomycetaceae bacterium
CACCCACCCCACCGATTGAAACGACTCGTCATGAAGCCATCGGCGGCAATCGATCTGATTGCTGCTGTCGTTGCGAACTAATCGCGATCAATTTGCCCGGGCTCTGGCAAAACGTTCGTAACGTTTTCCGAGTACGCGTCAAATCCCTATAGGGCACCTTTGTGGTATTAGCATCAGCACGTATGGACATCCGCAAGATACAAGCGTTGCGTGGCCCCAACATCTGGGCCGAGTTCCCCATGCTAGAAGTCTGGGTCGAGCTCAGCCCCGGTTGCTCGCAGGTAAGCCACGAGTTGCCCGGCCTCGCCGATCGCTTGGCGCAATGGCTCCCGGCACTCGTCGAGCATCGCGGCAACGTGGGTCGTCGCGGTGGATTTCTCGAAGAGTTGGCCAAAGGCATTCCGCTGGCCGAGGTCTTTGAGCATGTGCTGCTCGAATTGCTGTCGCAAAGCGGCGCGGCGGTCACGTTCAGCAAAACCCGCGAAGACCTGGGCAAGCACTTCTACAAAGTCGCGGTCGAGTACGAAGAAGAAGACGTCGCCCGTGAAGCGGCCAAAGTCGCACTCGCGCTCGTCCTTGCCGCCGCCGACAATCGCCCGTTCGACGTCTCGGCCGAGATCAAACGTCTCCGCGCGCAGCACGAAAAGATCTGTCTCGGTCCCAGCACCAAGTCGATCATCCGCGCTGCCAAGACCCGCGGCATTCCCGTGCGTCGCTTGAATGAGCACAGCCTGATTCAGTTGGGCTACGGTTCGCAGCAACGCCGCATTTGCGCCGCGCAGACCGATCGCACCGGCGCCGTGGCCGAAGAGATCGCGCAAGACAAGGACCTCACGCGAGCGCTGCTCAAAGCAGCCGGTGTGCCCGTGCCGCATGGTCGTCCGGTGGATAACGAAGAGGACGCGGTCGAGGCGGCCGAGGACATCGGCTATCCGGTCGTCGTCAAGCCGCAATACGGCAATCAAGGGCGTGGCGTCGCCACGAACTTGCAAACGCCCGAGCAAGTCATTGCAGCTTACAAGGCGTCATCCGAAGAGAGCAGCTACATCATCGTCGAGAAGTTCGCTCCGGGCTCGGACTACCGGCTGCTCGTCGTGGGTGATCGACTCATCGCCGCGGCGAAACGCGACCCGGCCCAAGTGATTGGCGACGGCGTCCACACGATCAATCAACTGATCGACATCGTCAATCAAGATCCGCGTCGCGGCGATGACCACGCGACAGCCCTGAGCAAGATCAAGCTCGATCCCGTCGCAATGGGCGTGCTCAACGATCAAGGCGTGACGCCCGAGTCGGTGCCCCTGCCGGGTCAAAAGATTCTCATTCGTCGCAATGCCAATCTCAGCACCGGCGGCTCGGCGGCCGATGTCACCGAGCTCGTGCATCCTGAGGTCGCCGCGCGAGCGATCGAAGCAGCTCGCGTGATCGGTCTCGATATTGCCGGCGTCGATGTCGTCGCCACCGATGTCTCGATTCCGCTCGAAGATCAGCACGGTGTGATCGTCGAAGTGAACGCGAGCCCCGGTTTGCGGATGCACATCGAACCGTCGAGCGGCGAGCCCCGCCCGGTTGGCGAAGCGATCATCTCGATGATGTTCGGCGATGGTCAGAACGGTCGCATCCCGGTCGTTGCCGTGACCGGTGTTAACGGCAAGACCACCACCACACGCTTCGTTGCGAACTTGCTCAAGCTCAGCGGTCGCCGCGTGGGCATGACCTGCACCGATGGCATCTTTGTCGATGGTCGTCGGATCGATACCGGTGATTGCAGCGGACCGAAGAGCGCCCGGTGCATTCTCTCGAACCCGATGGTCGATGCCGCGGTGCTCGAGACGGCGCGCGGCGGTATTCTCCGCGAAGGCCTGGGCTTCGATCGCTGCGATGTCGCGGTGGTCACCAACATCGGCGGCGGCGATCATCTTGGCATCGACGGCATCGAAACGCCCGAGCAACTGGCGCGAGTCAAGCGATCGATCGTTGAAGCGGTCGGCCCGCAGGGTTACGCGGTGCTCAAGGCCGACGATCCGCTCACGGCCGCCATGGCCGAGCAATGCAAGGGACACACGATTTTCTTCTGCCGCCAGGATGACCACCCGGTCATTGCCGCTCACCGTGCCTTGGGCAACAAGTGCGTGTTCGTGCGGAACAACTCGATTGTCGCGGCCGATGGCAATGCCGAAGAGATCATTCTGCCGCTGGAAAAGGTCACGCTGACGCACGGCGGCCGGATCGCGTTTCAGGTCGAGAACGCACTCGCCGCCACAGCCGCCGCGTGGGCGTTGGGTTTGCCGCGCGACACGATTCGCACCGGCTTGCAGACCTTTGGTTGCGACATGGAAAAGACGCCGGGCCGATTCAATCTGTTCGAGATCGGCGGCGCTACGGTGATCGTCGACTACGGCCACAATCCGTCGTCGCTCGAAGCCATGATCGAAGCCATGGACAACTTCCCGCATCAGCGCCGCTTGGCCGTCTACTCGGCCGCCGGTGATCGTCGCGATATCGACATGATCCAGCAGGGCGAGATGCTCGGCGAGGCGTTCGATCGCGTGATCATTTACGAAGATCACTATCTCCGCGGCCGCAATCCGGGCGAAATTATCAAGCTGTTCAAGACCGGTCTCGACAACGGCTCGCGCGTCGAAGACGTGATCGAGGTGGTCGGCAGCGTCAAAGCGGTCGAAGCCGCGTTGCGATCGGCCCAAGCCGGCGATCTGCTGTTGATTCAGGCCGACGTGATCGACGAGACGGTCGACTTCATGCAGAAGTATCTCAGCAGTCGCCAAGCCGAGGGACGCGAGACGAGCATCGCCGAGTTGCTCGCCGGATTGAGCGAAGCGCTCGTCACCGCCGGCGACAAGGGCCGTCCGTAATCTTAGCCATTAGCACCGGGCGAACACGCCCGGGGTATGCGCGACGTGCAACCTGCCATCACGCCGGGGGCACGGGGCCTTCGGTAGCGATGAGCAGCACGCGACTCGTGTCGTCGAGCGCGAAGCGCGTGCGGAGTGTCTCATCCATCGCGCAAGCCAAGAACCCTGCGAGGCCGGTCGCGCCCGATGGTGTCGTCGCGGGACCGCCGTAGTGCGGCAACTCATGCACCGCGGCGTGCAAAGCCGGTTCGTCAACCGCGATCGCCTCGCTCAATTGCTGCTGCAAGATCGCGAGCGCCGGGGCCGATGCTTCGCCGCAAGACAGCATCTCGGCCGCGGTGTGCAACTCGCCGCTCATGCGCTCGATGTGACCGAGTTGCAACGCCAGTCCGACACACGCAACTTCGCGGGGCTCGACGACGACGATCCGACAGCGCGCGGTGTGCGATCGATTGAGCCCACGAGCTAGCGCCGCCGCGAGCCCGCCGACGCCGGCTTGCACAAAGAGATGCGTCGGATGCTGCTCGCCCGACTCGGCGAGTTGTGTCACGATCTCGTCGGCCATCAACTCATAGCCGGCCATCACATCGGCGACGACCGGATCATGCGCGTCCGCCGCGGTGTCGGCGATCAGCAGCCCCTCGCCGCGTTCGGCAGCGCGGGCCGCTTCGTCCACCGCATCATCGTACGTGCCATCGATCCAAACGATCTCGGCACCCCGGTCGGCAATCCGTTTGGCCCGTGACTGCGGAACCTGGCGATGCAAATAAATCCGCGCGGGCCCACCGGCCAACTCGGCTCCGGCAGCCACCGCCAGACCATGATTCCCATCGCTGGCGCACATCAACCGCGGCAATTGCTCGCGCGACAGCCGGGCTTGCACCAAGGCCGCGATGCTCGGGAACGCCTTGGCTCGGGACAGCGCACATAGGCCCGCATACATGCCGCCGAGCGACTTGAAGCTGCCGAGCGGTCGTTGACTTTCGTCTTTGACGAACACCCGGGCCACGTGGCAACGCTCGGCCAATCGGGGCAGCATGACCAGCGGAGTCCGCTCGTAGCCGCCGCAGAGTTGATACACGGTCGCCGGTGAGTCGGGTGTCGTCATCGGAAAACTCCGCACGAGGAACTCGATCGGCGTCGGCGATGCTCGTTACCGTTTCGCGAACTCACGCATGAAGTCGGCCAAGGACTGCACACCTTCGAGCGGCATCGCGTTGTAGATCGAAGCGCGGAAACCACCGACGCTGCGATGTCCCTTGAGACTCATCAGCCCCCGGGCCTCGCTCTTGGTGATGAACTCCTTTTCTAGCGCCTCGTCGGCCAGCCGGAAGGTAACATTCATCAGCGAACGACAATTCGGCTGGGCATGTCCGCGATAGAAACCGTTGCTGCTGTCGATCGCATCGTAGAGCAACTTCGCCTTGCGACGATTGAGGTCGTGCATCTTGGCGAGACCGCCGACTTCGTTGAGCAACCATTTCGTCACGAGATTGACGAGGTAGATCGCGAATGTCGGCGGCGTGTTGGGCATCGAGTTTTCTTTGGCGTACGACTGATAGTTGAGCATCGTCGGCAGGTTGTCCGACGAGCGGTTCAACAGATCTTCGCGAATGATGACGACCGTCACGCCTGATGGGCCCGCGTTCTTTTGGGCACACGCATAGAGCACGCCGTACTTGCTGATATCGAGCGGCCGATGCAGGAAGTCACTCGACGAATCGCACACCAGCGGCACGTTGCCCACGTTCGGCTCGGCGGCAAACTGCACGCCTTGGATCGTTTCGTTCGAGCAGATGTAGGCATACGCGGCGTTTGGATCGAGCTCGATCTGGCTCGCCTCGGGCAGCCGGTCGAAGTTCGTGGCTTTGCCGTTGTAGGCGACCCGCACGGTCCCTTCGCGTTGGGCTTCGTCGAGCGCCATTTTGCTCCATGAGCCGGTGACGATGTAGTCGGCGCTTTGACCCGCTGGTAGCAGGTTCTTAGGGATCATCGTGAACTGCAACCGGCTGCCACCTTGGATGAACAACACTTTGTAGTTGCTCGGAATCGCGAGCAGCGTGCGGAGATTGGCCTCGGTTTGGGCGAGGATCGCCTCGAACTCTTTGGAACGATGGCTGATTTCCAGAATCGACGCGCCGACGCCCGGCAGACAGACGAGGTCGCGTTGGGCCTCTTGCAACACCGACAAAGGCAACACCGCAGGACCCGAGGAGAAGTTGACGATTCGCTTTTCCATCGCTGAGAACTCGCAGGGAATAAGACAAGGCGGACGGCAAAGTTTGCCGGATCGTTAGACTCGATGACGAGACGCTTAAGATACCGATTTCCAGGCCGGTTTGGATAGGGGAACGGCCGGGTCAAGCGAACGTGGGACGACGACACGGCGAGTAAGTTTTCGGTAGGACGGGTCTCCAGTCCCGTCCGTGCATCTTGAAAGGACTTGGACGGGACTGGAGACCCGTCCTACAGAAGACTCCGACTGAAAAGCTACTCCCGCTAGCACCAACTCGGGCGGCGTTCATGGCCCTACAACCGGTCCGTTGAGTGCAACGCTGGCAAGCGTCAGGCGTGTCACATTGCGAATTTGTCCAGCAAAAGTTTCCGCCGCGCGCGAACCCTGCGTACTGTACGGCTCGTAACGAAATTGCCTCGTCACGAATCTCAAAAAGTGCGTCGCGGTTTTTTGACCGACCCCATTTCGTGACCTATATTCGAGAGGCCGGCCTACATTGACCCGTAGGCTTGCTGCGCAGGGATGCGGCGGAACGACAATTGACGTCCTGGCTCCCCACTCGGTTCGCGGCAGACGTCTTCCGGCAAAGTGTCACGGAAGTTTTGCTCTGCAACCGCGCGCTGTGTACCCCTTTGAGGAATGCGTCGCATGCGTTGGGTCGTTGCTCGGTGGCTTGCTGTTGGAGCGATCTCGTTGAGCTTGAGCGCGGCGCCGGCCGTGATCGAAGCCCAGGTCCGATTGTCTGCCCCGGTCGCCGAGTCGAATATCGCCGAGCCGGCCCGGTTGGCGCAGCCCGAGGGGATCGCCCCCCTCACTTCCACGGCCGAGATCCGCACGATCATCGAGCGCGGGCGAGTCCTCGAGACCGAACGACGCTGGGGCGAAGCGTTGACGGTGTACGAAGACGCGCTCCGCAACTTTCCGCGCGATCCCGATCTGACGCAACGCTTCAATGTGGCCCGGATCCATTACGATCTGGCTCGACGCTACAGCGATGTCTCATTCCGCGACGCGATCGCTCAACTGCCCGCAAGCCAAGCCCTCGAACAACTCGGCGAGGTGCTGCTCAAAGTGCAATCGCATTACGTCGACACGCCGAACTGGGCTCAATTCGTCAACAGTGGCACTGCGGCATTTGACCGCGCGTTGATCGACGCTGTGTTCGTTGAACGGCACCTGTCGCAAACGCCCTCGGCCAAGATCAACGACTTCCGCCGCGTGTTGCACGACGCGCTCGACACCTACGGCGGCAGCACACGAGTCGATTCGCGGCAACGAGCCATCGACGCCGTGGCGACCGCCGCCCGCATGGCACGCGAACACCTCGCACTGCCCGAGACGGTCACCATTCTGGAGTACGTCAGCGGTATCGCCAGTTCGCTCGATCCGTACTCGACTTACCTGACGCCGGCTCAGCTGAACGAAGTTTACTCGCAGATCGAGGGTAACTTCGTGGGTCTCGGCGTGGAACTGAAAGCCAGCAACGGCTCGCTGCTGATCGTGAAAGTGATTCCGAACAGTCCCGCCGACCGCGCGGGGATTCGGGCTAACGATCGAATCGTCGCCGTCGACGGACATAACACCAGCGATTTGTCGACCGATCAAGCGGCCAACATGCTCCAAGGCAAAGAGGGGACCATGGTCGACGTGACGGTTGTGAGCCCCGGCTTTCAGCCCCGCGCGTTGCGAGTCCGTCGCGAACAAGTCGAAGTGCCGAGCGTCGATCAAGTGAAGGTCATCGACCCGGCCAACGGTATCGGCTACCTGCGGATCACGTGTTTCCAGAAGACCACGTCGCGCGATATGGATGCGGCGTTGTGGAAGCTCAATCGCGAAGGGATGCGGAGCCTGATCATCGATCTGCGCGGCAACCCGGGCGGTTTGCTCACCAGCAGCGTCGATCTGGTCGACAAGTTTGTCGACACCGGGATCATCGTCTCGACCCGGGGTCGCAGCCCGCAAGAAGATTACAATTACCAAGCTCACCAAGCCGGTACGTGGCGTGTGCCGCTGGTGGTGTTGATCGACGGTGACAGTGCGAGTGCCAGCGAGATTTTTGCCGGTGCGATCCGCGATCACCGCCGCGGTACGATCGTCGGTTCGCGCAGCTATGGCAAGGGCTCGGTGCAAGGGATCTTCCCGTTGGCTGTGGGCAATGCCGGTTTGCGGTTGACCACCGCCAAGTTCTATTCGCCGAACGGTCATCCCTATAGTCAGGTCGGTGTCAGCCCGGATGTGGCCGTGCAAGAAGTCGCCAAGCCGGTGACGAACAACAATCACACGGGCGAGATTCTCAATCAAGTCGCCGACAGCGCTCTTGAAGCCGCCAAGAACGTCGCTCGCCGCACCGTGGCTCGACGCTAAGCGACACGATCAAGCGGCGAACAGCTGCTCCAAGTCGGCCATCGTCGGGGCAGCAATCGTGATGCCCCGCTCGCGAAAGTCGTCGCAGAGCGCCTGCCACTCCGCTCGCCAAGCGGCGGGATCTATAGTGCGGTAAGTGGAACTCGACCACGTTTCGATCGCCTGGGCCACTTCTTGGAGTGCGGCCGCTTCGGCAGCTGAGTAAGCTTCCACCGACGTTTGCAATTGTTGCCGATGACGGTCGACGATGTCGTCGAACAACTCTTTCATCGTCGCGGCTCCTTAGGGCAAGTCGGCGAGCATCGCGCGCCGCTGGGCCTGATGCGTGAAGAACGCCTTTTGCACCGCATCGTTCGCGGCCGCTTCGAGCTGGCTCGCAAGCTGGGCCGTGCTGTGCTCGATGGCCGTGAGCAAGGTTTGCCGTGCGGCCGAGGCTTCGACCACCACGTGAATGGTGAGCGCGGGTGGAGCCGTTGTCGGAGTTGGTGACACGTCGGGCAGGTTGGGATCGGGCATGGGACGAATTTCCTAATGAGAGGTTACGAAGCGCGGCGTAGCGGAATCGCGCGCGACTTGAGTCCGCGGATGTAGCAGAGATGGCACGGCATGTAGACCATGCCGCCGCAGGTGGGACAGTGTTCGGGCGGGCCCGCCTCGGGATCGAACATCGCCGCCTGCTGCTCATCGTTCTCGCGAATGCGAATCGTGTATTTGCCGAGAATGATCAGTCGCACGGTCGCCCGGCAGATGCCGAGGTATCGCGAGATCTGTCGTTGCGACCATTGTCCGGTCGCCCACAAGCGTTGCGTTTCATCGACCAGAGGCTTGGTGACTCGCATGTTGCTGCTCCTGCTTGATCCAATGGGGTTCGGTTTTTGTTGGAGCGCATGATACGGACCAGGTGGCTATTTTTAGAACAAAATTTTGTACAGTTTTAACGGTCTGGCCACGAAATATTTTGTCCGCGAGGCACCTCGACAGCCGGAGATAGGGTGGGTACCATAAACGACCCCGAAAACCTTGCCCACCTTAACACCCCCTCAGCCAGGGAGTGCCTTTGTGACACTGACTCCTTTTCCGCCCGACCGGCTTGATGAACTCGCCTTGCGCCTGCTCGATTTGGCGGGCACGGTGCGGGGAATGTCGTTAAAAAGCCGCGAAAATAGCGTTCCTGATTTTGAGCTGCATGGCCAAAAGATCGATGAGTGGCTGGCACATCTCGAGGATTGGGCGCATGACGGCGCGGCTCGACTCGAAACCGCTTTGATTCGCCAACGGGGTGCCCGGCGGGCTCAAAATGCGACGCCCGTCGTGGCCGAAGCGAAGCCAGAAAAACGCTCGGCGACGAAAAAAGGGAAATGAGATTCCAGACGTTTTCCGTCCATTTTACCGCACGACTTCTGAGGCGTGCGGCGGCCTCGGCGAGCTCTCCGTGAGATCCGCAGCGGTCGCGCTCCGGTAGCGTTTGCGCCGCTTAGCGCGGTCGTACGAGCGTGCAAAAATTCTTTGGGGCCGAGGGCGCGGCATTGCCGATGAGACGTGGACACGGAAGAAATTTCCGCGCGATGGACTCGCGCACAGTCGGCACCCCGCGAGTCCACTACTATGCCTATTGAATTGATGCAAGTCACCATTGGCGTGACGTTCCTCGGCATCCTCGCCTTCGTCGGCGACATTCTCATCCGCCCGGCTAACTAGCCCACGCGACGAGCCAGACATCCGTTGCCGTCGCTTTGCAGATGGCAAGATAAGGGGACGCGGATGAACGCAGATGAATGGGATGAACACAGATAAAAAGTCGTGGTAATCGGGCATCCGCGAACGGATGAATCGCATCTCGATTGGATCCCTGTTCCAGCCGTGTTCATCTGCGTTCATCCGCGTTCGCTACGCTTGGCCAAATCATTTGGCCCAGCGGGTTGATCATTCACGCCAACTCGGCGAACTGTCCGAGTTCGGGTTGTTCTGCGGTCAAGTAATCGACATACCGCATACTCACGCTCCGGGCATGATCGCCCGCGTTGAAGTTGATCCGCTCGTTGTCACCCAAATGCTCGTCGCACAAGGTCGGCAAACCGAAGAGACTACCGAACGGCGGAATCGAACCGGGCTTGAGGCCCGTCAGCTCGAGCACCTCCTCGGGCGTCGCGAATCGCAAGCTCTTCCAACCTCGGGCAGTTCGAACTGCCTTGCTCGCCAACTTGCGGTCGGCCGGCATGACGAACAGGACCGTGGCTCCATCCGCTTTGCAGATGAGCGCCTTGGCACCGCTGGCCAAGGTCGTGCCTCGGACGGCGGCGGCCTCGGCACTCGTGTACACCGGCGCATGCTCCAGCACATCGAAAGCGACGCCCCGGCGCGTCAGCAACTCGCAGATGCGGTCATAAACATTAGCAGACATGGGAGTTAAGCCTCGAATCTGGCTGTTGGTAACGTCATGAGCCGCGTCGGAAGGTCAGCCGGGGCCGATCACGGCTCCATCATGGATAGGCCTCACCCCCGACTGTAGGGGTGGATGGCCATTGCAATCTTGTTCGGGCTGCTTATTCTGCATTATGCGACGCTGGTGAACAATTTTTTCCCGGCGTCTATTTTCCATGTGACGAAATGACCCGGTGCGAAGTCCAATCTGGGACCAACCTTCAGGTGCGCCGGGACGCTTGACCCAGCTCCGTCGCCCGTTAGCCGTCAGCAAACCGAACTCGACCGCCGGATCGATCGCAACCCCCGAACCTCGCAGGTCGTACTGTTCGCATGGATCACATTCTTTACGACTATCGTCCGCCGAACTTGGCGACCTGGATCTATTTGTCATCGTTGCTGACGATGACGATCTACTTCAAGTTCAATCGGATCTGGAGTTTACGCAATCTCGATCTGGTGGCCCTGACGGCGTTTGCCCCGGGGTTGTTCCTCGTCGAGCGCGGCGGCGACACGCAACGGCTCGGCTTCGTCTGGCTGTTCGTCGTCGGCGGGCTGTTCATGATTCGGCTACTGGTCGACTCGATGATGGTCCGGCGACCGCTGCTTGAGCCCAACCTGTCGAGCGGCGGCCTGATCTTTCTCGGCTTTGCGCTGCTGATGTTCCTCATGGTCAACGTGTTGACCAAGGATTTGACCGAGAGCGATCTCGCCGGTCCGCGCCGCCTGCAAGCGCTGTTGTCGCGTACCGAGCCGCCGGATCAAGCGAGCTTGGCCGAGTATGGCCCGGGCTATCCGTTGCTCCACATGCTGCCGACGATCATTACCAAGCCACTGGTCGAACCAACCGAGGCGACTTCGGAAGATGCGCGGCAAGCGGTCGTACAATCGGCCGTGGCTCGCACGACGGCGGTGCTCTC
>JAEUIL010000499.1 GCA_016794255.1 Planctomycetaceae bacterium
AACTCTTTGAGCGCCTTGACCAACTCGGGCTGATCGGTGGTGCCATCGGGACCGTCGACCAGTTTTTGATACCGTTTGGTCCGCGTGTTGACCCGCATTTGCAGGGCGCGGATCATCTTCAACTCGGCGAGTTGATCGACGAGCGGCTGTTCTTGCTCGCCCCCTTGGCCGGGCTGCGGTTTCTGTTTTTGCTCTTCTTGTTTCTTCTGCGCTTTCTGGAGCGCGGCGATCATCTCTTCCAAAGCCGCGATGATGTCCTCTTCGACGCCTTGCGTCACCTTGTCGACTTTGAACCGAGCCAGATACTGCACGACGATTTGCATGTCGTCGCGCATCATTTCGACTGCCTCGGGAAACGCCACGGCCGAGCCTTCGTCACGAAGCACGGTCAGCGCCTTCTCGGCCTCGACCAAGATCTGCGACTCGCGGCGGCTCAAGCGACCCGACTCGACTTCGTCGTTGGGGCTGCGACGGTCGGCCGGCACGGCGTCGAGTCGCTTGGTCCCTTCGTACACCTCGTGCTGCATCACGAGCATCTCACGGAAGCGTTGCTCAAGCTGCGCGAGCGTCCGGGCCAATTCTTCCTCGCGCAGTTGCCGCAGAATGTCTTCCAGCTCGGCCTTGGCCTGTTCGAGCTCGCGGATCGCCTCCTCCTGATCTTGCTGCGCGCCGTCTTTCTTGGCTTCGTCCAGTTTCTTCTTGGCGTCTTGCATCTTTTGCTGGGCGGCAGCGATACGTTTTTGACCGGGCGATTGCTGTTGCTGCTGCTGATCTTGCGATTGCGAGCCCTCACCTTCCATCGGGTCACCCTGTTTGGGATCGCCTTGGCCCTTGGACTTGCTGTCGGACTTCGACGACTTGCCGCTCTTGCTGTCCCCTTTCTCCTGCGACTTGCCGTCGCTCTTTTCGCCGGACTTCGAGTCGCCCGACTTGCTCTTGTCCTGGTCGGACTGCTTGCTGTCCTTGTCTTTGTCGCCGGACTTGGCGTCTTTATCGTTCTTGTCGCCCGACTTCGAGTCCCCCTTGCTATCCTTGGATTTCTCGGCCGATTGTTTTTCCTCACCACCGCTGCCGTCTTTCTTGGAGTCGCCATCGCCCGCGGATTTTTCGGCCCCTTTGCTCTTGGCGTCCGATTGCTTTGGCGCTCCGGCGGCTTTCATGTCTTGGGCGAGCTTCGCGGTGTCCTCGGCGAGCCGTCCCTGCCGCGGCGACAGTTCTTTGACGTCGGCCGCGTTCTCGGTCTGACCTTTGAGTTCGGTCTGACGATTGATGAACTCTTTGATTTTGCGAAGCTGCTCTTTGAGCCGTTCGCGCTCTTCCTTGACGCGATCTTGTCGTTGCTCGGTCATGAGCAATTCGAGAATCGTGCTCAGTTCCTGCTCGACGTCCGCTTGATTCTTGACGGCGCTGCCCAAGGTTCCTTTGCGGATCGTCTCGGCGAGCTTTTCCAGCTGCAAGCCGATGAGCTGATCTTTGCTCTGCGCGGCGGCACGTCGCAACAGTGCGGCACGTTTCGGATCGGTCGCGGCCGTCAGCTCAGCCATGCGGAGAATGACCTCCTCGAAGCGGCGATACTTCTCGGCGATCTGCTGCTGCTTGAGGGCCAGTTCGTCCTTCGAGAGGGCGACCTCTTTGGTCTTGGCGGGGTCGCCAGCCTTGGCGGGTCCATCGACGGCCCAGAGCGTGGCAGCAAATGAAGACAGCGAGACCACGACCGCCGTGATCCACAGCAGCGAACCAAAGTATCGCATCGCTTTGCCTTCCATGAGTCCGTGTCCTCACTCAGATGCCAACGCGGCGTCGACTGGCGAGTCCTGCGCTACACGCCGACCCAGCGGTCAACCACACGCAATTCTAACCTCATAAGTCCTTTAAGACGCTCCCTTTATTCTGCTTTTTGGTCTCTTCGGTGACCTGCTTTTGATCGGTGATGATGCCCCGCAGGATGTCGAGCGCCTCGTTAAAGGTCTCCAATTCGAGCATCTTGGCCTTGATCTGCTGAAACTCGGCCAGGATCAGGTCGTACTGGGTTTGCACTTCGAGTCGAGCCGTTTTCCGCGCCGCGTCGTCGCCCGTCAGGGCGGTGGTGAGCGCCGTAAGTCGCTTGTCCAGTTCAGGAAATCGCGTTTGGGCAATCGCATTGAGCGGGTCAGCAATCTGCCCCTTGAGACGGGTTTGTAGCTCGGGCGAGTCGATGCGGTTGTTCACCAACTCGGCCAAGATCTCCTCAAACGCCCGCGCTACCCCAGTGGTCTCTTCCGCGTTCTTCGGACTATTTTGCCTGGCCCGTTCGACCCGTAAACGACGTCGTTCGAGCTCGGCCTGATCGTCTTTCTTGGCAGGGTCAGCGGGAACGGCATCGGCGCCGACCGGCGGCAACTCGTCGAGCTTCGTGATCGCTTCGCGTTGTTCGGTCACTTCTTGAATGATCGTCTCGAAGCGTTGCCGCAGACTGAGCTCACGGGCTTCGAGGATCGCTCGCAAAGCTTCGGGCGTGACGACATCGAGCAAGAAGCGATCGCCTTGTCCGACGTTGGCCGCGGGTTGGTCGGGATGGGCGTGGGCGTCGGCAGCGCGAGCGCCGAGTTGCAGTTTCTGGCCCGGCTTGAGCTTCAACGCCGGAGCTTCGAGCACCTCGCCCACGGTGATGTTCGTCAGGCGGTTGAGTTTGCCGACAAATGGTTGCTCGGCTGGCGGCGTTTGATCGACGGCGTATTCGATCCAGGCGCGTTCGACGCCGTAGTCGTCGTTGATCTCGCCGGAGAACGGAATCCGCGCTTGAGGCGTGATCGCCGAGCCGATGCCCGCGAGCCGAACGTTGACTTGCGGCGCGGTGTCGGGCACGGCCACGAGCGAGACGCGGATCGCATCGCGGTTCTGAATCTTGTCGGTATCGTGCAACGTGAATTGCAGCGTCACATCGTCGTCGAGCCGGTCGATCACAAAGTCAAACCGACGTTGTTCGTCGCCGCTTGAGCCCAGCGGCTGCAACTCGGCCGAGCGATTGGTGCCATCGGCGGTTTGCCAATCGACCACGGCCCGCACGAGCGGTTTGTTCGCTGTCGCTCGCAGCGTCACCTTGGTACCCCGTGGCACTGGCACCGAGCCGGTCACCGGAATCTCGCGCGGCGACTGGCCGAGATAGCTCGGGTACTCGCAATACAGCACCGAGGCAATCGTGGGACTGTCGACGACGCGAATCCGCAAGCCGCGGAGCCGCGCGTCGCCGCCGCGCACGTCGAACTCGATCGGAGCTTGGATCCCTTGGAACTGATGGACGAACGGTTGAAACTCGTCAACGTCGGCCTTGGCGTTCCCTTCGCGGACCATGTTCTTGCGGTCGCGCTGACCATCGGCCGAGCGATAGAGAATCTGCACCGAGTCGGGCACGACGCCGGCGAGCGCCGCACGCGCCACGACACGCAGATCGCCACCCTTGGCCACCACCGCTTCGCCGTTGTCGAAACCTTCGAGCGACAACCGTGTCAGCCGCGGCCAGGGGGCATCGGACGAGGCCAGGACCCGTGCGAGGCCGGTGCGGAAAAGTCCGGGCGCGATCACCCCGAGGCCCACGATCGTCCCGCCGAGCAAACTGGCGGCGAGCATCGCCTTGCGCAGCGGACCGCGATTGAACATGTTCGTCAGCCCGATGCCTTGCGTCTCACGTGCGGCGACCTCGTATGTCTCGGCGAGCATTTCGCGGCCGAGTTCGCTCATGTCGTCAGGCGGGTTCTCGAGCTCGATGGCCGTCAACAGACTTTCGCCGAGCCGGTCGTAGCGCCGCTCGATGAGCACCGCCATGCTGCGATCGGAGAGCGGCACGAACAACCGCGACAGCAGCCAGTTCCACGCCACATAGAGCGTCGCCACTCCACCGACTACTAGCAAACCAAGCCGCACCGGCCGAGCGAGCTCGAACCAATAATCGATCGCCAGCAACAACCAAAACACCGCCGCGACAAACGCCACGACCAGCGCCACGCCGCGCAGCGCCACATAGCGGCGAATTTTGCCGCGCAACTGATCGAGCAGTTGAACGACATGCGGGGCTAGGCGGGGGGTGGGGGGCATTGGTTCGTGGTTCTTAGTTCTTGGTGCTTGGTTAGGGGGAGTGTTTGGTGTTTGGTTGATGAGGCTCGCCACTTTTTAACGAAGCACTAAGCACCAAGAACCAAGAACAATGTTCTTACGCCAACCTCAACAACCGCCTCGTCAACCATTCCACGCACAATAAGCCGCAGATGATCGATAAGGCCCAGTAATTGTCCCATAACGTCTCGGGTTTCGCGACGATCGTTTCAGTGCGGCTCGCATCGCGAATCACCGACGCTAGCGCGGGCACGCCGGCCTTGCGACCAAGCGCTTCGTCGAGTCCGACGTAGTAGTGAAACACGTCTTCCTGCGTTTGTCGGGCAATCTCGCTCAATAGCGCGTCGTTACGCTGCACGCGATCACGCTCCAGGTTCGGAATCGTGACCTGCACCGGCGGACAACTCAGCACCTCGTCGCGGCTCTCGGGCACCGGCAGTTCGAGCCGATAGCTACCTTCCTTTCGGACGGTGAACTGGCCGCGAAAGTTCCCCGGCCGAGTCGAGTCGGGCAAGAGCTTCACGGTTTCGAGCCGGCCGTCGGGGCCGATCACGTTGGCCGTCACCTGCGGCGCTGCCAGCGGATCGAGCCGCGCGTCGGTCAAGCGAGCCCGCACGTCGACCGATTGTCCGGGAGTGTAACGATCGCGTTCGGTCGTGAGCACGCCACGGGTCGAGCCCCGCAACAATCGGGCCTGCGTCACATGGCGCACCAGCTTCGTGTAGATCACCTCGAAGTATGCTTCGTCGCGCGACCGGAGCCGCCACAGCTCGCCACTGCCGACGAACATGACTCGACCCGAGCCGTAGGACTGGCCGACGAGATACGGCGGCTGCGAGTCACCGACTCGGGTGCGCGGGTCGCTGAACCGGGCATAGATGGTCGCACCCGGCTTCGAGCCCCGGACCATCGTGTAGCTGTACACGCCCGGGAAGTCTTGCCAGGCGGCCGCGCCGGTCGTTTGATCGTCGGTCAACCACAAGAACGGCGCTTCGAGACCATCGCGTGTGAATTCGAGTGGCCATGGCTCGCGGGAAGAATACAACGCATCGTCGGTCAGCGAGAACCGCTTTTGAAACTCGATCGGATACAGATTGCGAATCACCTGATGCGGCGCGGATTCGATCCAGTCGTTGAGGTTCACCGCGCCACCGATCGCGATCAGACCACCGGCCTGCTCGCCGATCCAACGCTCGACCAGTTCGACTTGTCCCGCGGTGAGTTCCGACCAGTTCGGATCAAACGCGATGATACAGTCGTACTCGAACAACTCGTTCTGCAATGTCGGGAACTCTTCGAGCACCTCGCGAGCATCTTGCGATACACCCTCGAAACCGGTCTGCAGCAGCACGTCGACTTCGATGTTGCGGTCACGTTTGAGCAGATTGCGGACGAACTGATACTCACGACTCGCGGCGCCGGCAAAGAGTAGCACGCGCGTCTTGCGATCGACCACCTCGACGACCGCCTCACGCTGATTGTCGTCGCGATTGCGGTCTTGTTGCGGCGGTTGCACCCGCAGGGTGAACGTGTGTCGGCCGATCTCGCTCGCCGGGAGCTCAAACTTCACCGGCGTCTCTTCGCCATCGCCCGAGAGCACGACATCTTCGCTCTTTTCGAGCTTGCCGGGACCTTTGCTCGTATCGCCCGCTGCGCGTGACAGCAACTCGACCTTCACGCTCTTGCCGGTCATCCCTTGAGCTTGCAGCAGACCGGTGATCGTGAACTTGTCGGCCGGATACGCTCTGGCGGGGGCTTGCAGATCGCTCACGCGAACGTTGATCGGCGTCTGCGTCGAACCGATGCCGATCGGATAGATCGGAATGCGGGCTTCCTTGGCAGTGACCACGGCG
The DNA here is from genome assembly GCA_016794255.1 of Planctomycetaceae bacterium. Classification (GTDB taxonomy): domain Bacteria; phylum Planctomycetota; class Planctomycetia; order Pirellulales; family PNKZ01; genus JAEUIL01. The sequence continues at coordinate 5,943 of JAEUIL010000499.1, forward strand.
TCGGCGGGATCGAGGCCCGCGTTCTGCTGACCTTCGGTAATGACGACGACCCCGGCCAGCGGCGTGCTCCGTTCCTCTTGAATGATCTGCCGCAGAGCTTGGCCGAGCCGAGTTTCGGTCCCGCGAGGGGCGACTTGCTTGGGCCAATCGATCGCCTTGGACTCATCGTCGCGGGGCGACTCGCCAGCCGGCTTGAGCTTGTTGAGCGTCGTGATTCGTTCGAGGTCGCGATCAAACCGACCGACAACGACATCATGGGTCTTGCGCAGCTCATTGAGCCACGCTCCCTCGGCAAGCACCGCGCCGATTTGCTGGCCACGCGACGGTTCGCTCGGCGAGGCGTCGCTGTCGTCCGTGCCCATGCTCAGGCTGGTGTCGACGAGCACCGCTACGCGCGAGTTCTGCACCACATCGCGTTCGTTGCGCCATTGGGGTTGCAGATAGACGATGAGCAGCCCGAGAAACGCGAGCACGCGCAGCGACACCAGCCACAAACTCGCGAGTCGTCCCAACTCGACGGCGTCGCGGCGATACATGTAGATGACATAGGCCACGACGGCGATGAAGATGGCGATCGGCGCGAGCCAATCGGCGTCGTAGCGAATACGTCCCCATTCGAAGGCCGTGCGAGCCAGTTGGGCAAGTAGTGGCGAGGCTCCGGTCATGCCACCCTC
>JAEUIL010000535.1 GCA_016794255.1 Planctomycetaceae bacterium
AGCGGGCAGGCACACGCGTTTCTCAAACAAGGTCCCGCCGCGGAGCGTGACTTGCGGATGGCGGTCAAGTTGGCCTCGCGACACGAGTTGTACTGGTTCACGTTGGCCGACAACTATGCGAACAACCTGCGCGACAATGCCCAAGCGCTGGCGACCTACGAACATCTCTGGTCGCTGACGGGCAAGTCCAACGGCTGGCTGCCGATCAGCGTTACACTCGCACGAGCGCGGATTCTCACCGATCAGGTCAAGACCGACGAGGCGCTCGCGATCCTGAATCAATACGATGATCTGACGACGATGGCACCAGTGTGGCGGGTCAGGATGTTGCGCGCGTATGGACATGCGTATGCCGCCCAGGGTGACGAGGCCGCGGCGCTCGCCAAGTTTCGCGAGGCGCTGGCGCTCGAACAACCGTGAGTCGCGGCGAGTCTGGCCGTTGGGAACACTGAGTAGCGGAATGTCGAATGTCGAAGTTCCAATGTCGAAGGAAGCACGAATGAACGAATGTCGAATGTTGCTGTTGCTGTTGTTGTCGGCTCTGGTACCACTCGACGTGTGGGCGGCCGATGCGCCGCAGCCGTTGAAAGTGCTGCTGATCGGCAATAGTCAATGCCCGACGATCGTGGGGAAAAAGCTGCTCGAGAATCTCGCCGCTTCGGATGCCGGTGGTCGACCGATCGTGGTCGGTGGTTGCGTCAAGGGCGGGGCGTCGCTCCGTTCGCATTGGGAAGCCGGCGAAGAGCCGAAGTCGGCCCGAGCGATGATCACCGGTGAGAAATGGGACTTTGTCGTGCTGCAAGACATTTACAATGTTCAAGCACCGGCGTTTCAGCCCTATGCGCGGAAGTTTCACGAGTTGATCCAACAGACCGGCGCACGCACCGTGTTGTTCGGCACGGCCTCGATCCTGAGCGACTATCCACAAGGCTTCGAGCGACAACATACGCTGCACGTCGACATGGGCAAGGAACTGGGCGTGCCCGTGGTCGACGCGAGCTATGCCTATATCCGCTATTTCGGCAAAGAGCCATCGACCGAACGGCTCGAGTCGCTCTTCGCCAAAGACCGAGCTCACCCGGGCTTGTGGGGTTCGTACATGTACGCTTGCGGAATCTACAGCGTACTCACCGGTCGCAGTCCCGTGGGACTTGCCGCTCCGACCGAGATACCAGCCGACGTGGCGAAGACGTTGCAAGAAACCGCTTGGGCCCAACATCAGGCGACCGTAGCGGCGTTGAAGCCGTGACGGGCGAGCCGCGAATGTCGAATGACGAAGTTCAAATGTCGAAAGAAGCACGAATGAACGAATGTCGAATGCTCTTGTTGCTAGTCTGGCTCGTAGTCATGTCGTGCACTGATATTGCACAGCATGTCCAAGCCGCTGAGCCCAAGCTCTTTGCGGGAACGGCGAAGGTCGAGATCACGCCCGAGCCGGGGACTGCGGTGAACTTGGCCGGTCAACCACTCGCGCCGCGCGATCCGCTGTTTGCCCGCGTGCTGGTGCTGCAGAACGGCCAGACCTCGCTCGCCATCGTCTCGGTTGATCTGATCGTGTTCGCATCGCAAAAGGTCGTCGAGCAGGCCAAGGCGCAGTTCGGCGTGACGCATGTGATCCTGAGTGCGACGCACACGCATGCGGCGATGGCTCCGCGCGGCTTGCAGATCCGCCCGCCGATGCAGCCCGACTGGACTCGCAGCGGCAAAGACCCGGCAGTGACCATCGATTGGCCCGGTCTGTCGGCCGATCCGTGGTACGCGGCGACCGAGGCGAAAATCATCGCGGCGATCGGACAGGCGATGAAGAATCGGTTTCCCGCCCGGCTCAGCGCGGGCAAGGGAGCCTTCGAGAGCGCGTACATGGCCCACAACCGACGCTTGGTTCGCGACGGTGGCGGTGTCGTCGCGATGTGGGAGAACCCCGACCGACGTCCGACCAAGCCGCTCGATCCTACGGTGGGTGTGATTCGCATCGAAGATCAAACGGGCAAGACACGCGCTCTGGCCGTGCAATACGCCTGCCATCCGGTCGCCACGATGGGAGCGGGCGAGGTGTCGCGTGATTTTCCCGGCGCGATGGTCGATTACGTCGAACAACAGTTGGGGCCCGATTGCTTGGCGATGTATCTGCAAGGCGCGCAGGGGGATCTCGATCCGTACGACCTGCACAGTCTGCGTGGCGAGAATCGTTTCAACATTCCGCGTCAGGCGGGCATCTCGCTCGGCAAAGCAGCGCTACGCATCTCGGGAACATTGCCCCCGGCCAAGCCCGACCACGTGCCGAACTTGCAAATCGAGTCGACCTTGCTCACAGTGCAGCAACGCCATGGCCAGCAAACCACCGACGTCGGCCTGCTCACCGTCGTGATCGATCGTGAGTTGGCCCTGGTCGCAATTCCGGGCGAGCCGTTTATTCAGCATCAGCTCGATCTCACCGCGCTGTCGCCGGTCGCGAACACGTTTGTTCTTGGTCTGGCGTATCACGGCCGGGGCTCGCCGTTTGTGATTTACGTTCCGACGGTGAAAGCCGTGCAAGAAGGAGGCTACGGCGCGACCGAGTGTAGCTTTCTGGCGGCCGACGCCGGGCAGCGGATGATTGCCGAGTCTGCTACGGTCATCAAACGGCTGGTCGCGGCAAAGCCGTAGTCGCGTGCTTCCCGCGGGGCTGCGAATCTGTCAAAATTTGCCTCGTTCCCGCATCCCTTGTCTTTCGGAGTGATACCGATCATGGCACGTTTGTTAACCGTGATTTGCTGCTTGCTCTTAGCGCACAACGCGATTCGTGCGGCCGAGCCGATGCCGCCGGCGGGCTTTCGCGCGTTGTTCAACGGCCGTGATCTGAATGGCTGGTACGGGCTGAACCCGCATGCCGTCGGCAAACTCGAAGGCGAGAAACGCGAGGCGAATCTGAAACAGCAGCGCGCGGACTTCCCCAAGCACTGGACGGTCGAGGATGGCGAGCTGGTCAATCCAGGCACCGGACCGTACGCCACGACCGACGAAGAGTTCGGCGATATCGAGTTGCACATCGAGTACAAGACCGTGCCCAAGGCCGATAGCGGCATCTACTTGCGGGGCACGCCCCAAGTGCAAATCTGGGATGTCGACCAGCTTAGCACGCCAAAGAATCCCGACCGCAATCCGAATCGTGGCTCGGGTGGCTTGTTCAACAACACGCCGCGCACCCCGGGGCGCGACCCGCTCGAACTGGCTGATAAGCCTCATTTTCAATGGAATTCGTTCCGCATTCGTCAGATCGGCGCACGCACCTGGGTGTGGCTCAACGATCGGCTCGTGGTCGGCGGCGCGCCGATGGAAAACTATTGGGATCGCTCCAAGCCGTTGCCGGCCAAGGGTCCGATCATGCTGCAAACTCACGGTGGCGAGATTCGCTGGCGGAACATTTATGTCCGCGAGATCAAACCCGACGAGGCTAAGCAGATTCTCAGTGACGCCGATGCCACGTCGTCGGTGATTCCGCCCGACGGCAAGCCCGTCATGCTGCAAGAGCGTGGCGCGGGCGAAGGTCCAGCGTGGCACCCCGAGCTTGGTCTGCTCACCTCGGGCGATGGCCATATCATGCGCCGTGCGCTCGATGGCAAAGTTTCGGTGCATCTCAAAGGGGCCGGTACCAACGGCTTGCTGTTTGATCGCGAAGGTCGCTTGGTCATGTGCGAGCCGGTGAAGCGCAGCGTTTCGCGTATCGAAGCGAATGGCACTCGCACGGTGCTCGCCGATAAGTTCGAAGGCAAGGCGTTCAATCAGCCCAACGATTTGACGATCGACTCGCAGGGGCGGATCTACTTTTCCGATCCGTGCTACGGTGATCGCAGCAAGATGGAGCTGATCGACGCGCAGGATCGTAAGGTCGAAGGGGTCTATCGCATCGATCCCGATGGTCGCATCACGCGCGTCATCACGCACGAGGTGGACCGCCCGAACGGCTTGATCGTCACGCCCGACGACAAGTATCTGTTCGTGGCCGACAACAACAACGACACCGTGGGCGGAGCCCGCAAGTTGTGGCGCTTCGAGCTTCGTTCCGACGGCAGTGTCGATTACCTATCGCAACGACTGGTTCACGATTGGAAGCAAACACGCGGGCCCGACGGCATGAAGCTCGACTCGAAAGGCCGACTGTTTGTCGCGGCGGGACTCGTGGCTCAGAACCCGCCTTACGAGACGCAAGACAAACCGACCGCGGGCGTGTACGTCTTCACGGCCAACGGCGCTCTGCTCGAGTTCATTCCGATTCCGCGTGACGAGTGTACAAACGTCGCGTTCGGCGGCCCCGATTTGAAGACGCTTTATGTCACCGCTGGCGGTACGCTTTGGAGCGTGCCGATGCGCTATCCCGGCCGAGTTGTGTGGCCGAAGTAGATGTTTGATTA
>JAEUIL010000540.1 GCA_016794255.1 Planctomycetaceae bacterium
ACCTTACCGTCAGCCGCGACCGGCGAGCTGTAATACTCGTTCGTGGCCGTGATGCGGCCCTGCTTGAAGACCTTGCCGCTGACTGCGTTCAAGCTCGACAAAATACCGCCGTCCTTGATGGTGAACAGCGTGCCATCATAGAACACCGGCGAGGCGCAGAACGGCAACAACTTGCTGTGTTTCCACAGCACGTGGGTGGCGGTGATGTCGCCCGCCCCGCCGGGCTTGATGGCGATGATGTTGTTCTCGCTCTTGTCAAACAGACCACGGAAGAACTCGTATTCGGCTTGCGTGATCGTGTCGGTCTTGTCGCGATCGACCTGCGAGAACCGGGGCGAGAACGGGTCTTCCTTCGCCAGTTCGTCTTTGGTGATCAACTGATCGCCGTTCTTGTCGACCGCTTTGATCTTGGCCTCGAACGGCTCGATCGTGATCCGCTCACCAGCATCGCCGCCAGCGGCCCAACTGGTGACATACAGCGTGTTGTCGGGACCAATCGAGGGCGTCGCGGTCACGGCCCGAGCAATGCCGCGCACGGTCCACAACTCTTTGCCGGTCTCGAAGGCATAGCCAATCACGCGCAGCGTGGCGGCCACGACGATCTGCTTCTTGCCGTCGACTTCCCAAATGATCGGCGTGCAGTAATTGCGGGGGAACTCGGAGCGATCGGTTCTCCAGATCACCTCGCCGGTCTGCTTATTGAGCTTCATCAAGAACGAATCGGTGTCATGATCCTGACTGAGGATCACCGCGTCACCCACGATGATCGGTGAACTGCCGGCGCCGAAGCCGTTGTTGAACGGCCCCATCTTGACGCTCCACAGCACCTTGCCCGCGAAGTCATAGCAGTACAAACCGCTCGAGCCGAAGAAGCTGATCACACGCTCGCCATCGGTCGCGGGACTGGGCTGGGCGAAGCTTCCGATACTGTGAATCTCTTCGAGATTTTTGTGCGGTGCTTCTTGTTCCCAGAGGACTTTGCCCGTGGCGCGATCGAGGCCGATCGTGACCAACTGCTTCTGGTCCCCCTTGTCCTTCACACCGGTCACAAAGATTCGTTCGCCCCAAATTGCCGGCGACGAGTGACCCGGCGGCAGCTCGGTTTTCCAAACGACGTTGGTCGTGGGACCAATCTCGGCAGGCAGCGGCAAGTTGCGTTCTGGTCGGGCCGAGCTGTTCGGACCGCGGAATTGAGGCCAGTTGTCGGCGGTTGCCCAGGTGGCACTCGCAGCCAAGATGGTCACAGCCAGAAACAGTCGCAGCAACATGGTCGCACTCCGCGGAAGCTCGAAGGGAGAGTTCAGAGTCGGACAGTATATCGAGCCCCTTGGCTCCATGAAACGACCGGCACGCATCCTATAGAAACTACCGCTCCTTGGGAAAACACAACGGCCTCGGCCAACTTGAGTAGTCGACCGAGGCCGTGTGTGCGTTGAAACTTGCGAGATACGCCTGGGCGGCAACGTGGACGAACGTTACGCCGCGATCTTGAGCGCCGTGGTGTCGCCCGTCACGCCGCAGATGAACTCTTCGAAGATCCGCAGATCGAGCGCTGTGGCCGAGTCGCTTTCCGGGTGGAATTGCGTGCCGAGCGCGAACCAATCGTCGCGGCAGCTTTCGATCGCTTCGACCACGCCGTCGGGGCAACGGGCCGAGACGATGAAGCCCGGTGCGACTTGATCGATTGCCATGTGGTGACAACTGTTGACCCGAATTTCGCCTTCGCCATAGACACGCTCCATGATCGTGCCAGGCACGACTTCCAACGAGTGGCGATGGGCCGAGTCGAGCGGGTCTTTGTGCGGCAGCGCCTTGGGCATGTCCTCGGGCAAGTGGAAGAACAAGTTGCCACCTTCGTTCAGGTTGAGCAGTTGCATGCCCGCCCCGATAGCGATGAGCGGAATGCGACGATCCGAGATCATGCGAATCAAGCGGCGATCGAAATCTTCACGACGCGGATCGAGCAGCCGCATGGCCGGGTGCATCATGAACCCGTCACGGCGCGGATCGAGATCAGCACCGCCAATCATGCAGAAGCCATCGACACGATCGAGCACCAATTGCACATCTTCGTCGGTTTCCATCGGGGGAACCAACAGTGGCACGCCACCAGCTTTGGTGATCGCGTCAAAGTAACCGGCAGTGATAAAGCTGAAGGCGGGCGCGTCTTTCTTGGCAGCGCGAAAATCGAGATTCAGTCCAATGATCGGCTTCGGGGCCATCGAGTGTCTCCTTTGAGGACCTATCCTTGGTCCAGCGACGGGAAGAAAATGTGCCGAGACAATTGCTGGCGCGTCGGTCATTGCGGAAGAGTTGCGTGCGGGTACGCAAATCTCTTCGCCGTGTCGCGGGAACACGGGGACCAACCGCGCAGCAGTCGCTCGTTGAGACGGCGTCGTTGTTCTCGCTCGCCGCAAAGTTCACCCGCCACAGGTTAGCCTTGCGCGCGGACCGTGGCCCGCGTTCTGACGAATTCAAGCGATACTCACGTCGTGGCGATACCGAGTGTGAACGGCAAGACGCCGACTGTCGCAGGGCCGTTGATCTTGGCCGCTGCACCACGTCGCTGAAGCAGTTGAGGAGACATCTGACAAGTCATCCTTGACCTTCAGTCGGAGTCCGAAAACCGAATCACCACCCATCCATAGGTGCGGTATCTCTTCAGGATCTACGATCCCGAACCATCTCAAATCATCGGGGCGAGCTTGGCCTGTCCCTGGGGAATGGCCGGAGTTCGCCGTCGATGGCGGGGATGATACTGGGTTAGAACAGCATTACAACCGCGTTTTTCTATCTTGTGCCTGAAGGTGATCGCTAGCACGTTATCTTGTGCTAGCGGGGTGCGTTTCAGGGAAAAGGCCGTAAGAATGCAAGAAGAGTGGCGACAGGAAATCGACAAGTACGTCGTGGGACGGTACTGGGAGCCACCGCATTTATTGGGCAACTCGATCGCAGATGTTCCCTGTGTTATCCTAGAGTTGAGCACTGCATCTAGATTGCCTATGTCGATAAATTTCAATGCCACGGAAGGTCCGAGAGTTGTTGCAGGACTTGAAAGCTGCGGGCTTCTATGAGGTCCCTGGAGGCAAAGGCTCGCACAGAAAGTTGGTACACCGGAGTTATCGAGGGGCCGTGACCCTCAGCGGTGGTTTAGGTGACGACGCTAAGCCCTATCAAGAGAAGCAGGTTCGACGCGTGATTGAGGGAATTGCTCATGAAGCTGAGTGACCGATACCACAAATGGGTCGAGTGGAGCGACGCGGACCAAACCTATATTGGCAAGTGTCCTGATCTCATCACGGGCATTCACGGCGACGACCCCAAGCAGGTTTACGCCGATTTGTGCGAGGTTGTTGAAGAAGTCATTGCCCACTTCGAGGCGAATGGTCGCTCGCTACCGCCAGCGACAGTAAGACCCATGCAGGATGTGATGTAAAGCACGACTGCAAAGCGGTGATAACTTGTTGGGCTGATTCCCAGAACGAGACGAGTTTATGAGGTTGACATCAACCACGCCACGATCTCCTCGGCCTTAACCGGTTGTTGGCGATAGTCATCGGGGCGATTGAGACCGTCGCGTTGATCGAGATTGAGTACGTGTCGAAACGGTGAGGCGGTCGGATTCGGAGTCGGCGGAACCTTCGGGACCTCTTCCCAAGCAATGGGACGACGGCGAAAAAACACGCAGTCGTAGGGGACATAGACATGCGGGCTCGTATGCACGGGTCCCACGGCTCCCACCGCGACCGCTTTCTTGACCCACGGCTTTTCGAGCACCGACGTCAAACTCACGACCGTCGCCCCCATCGGTTCGGCAAGGTGCGGCAACTTCTCGGCATCGAGCGGAGCGGCACCATCCGATCGGGCATCGTTCGCGGGCGCAAATCCCTCGCCCCACAACGCGAAGTCATGTCCGTTCAGGTCCGCCCGCTGACGCAAGTAATGAAGGATCGTGCGTAGATCACCGATTCTTAGGCCGAGCGTACTGCGCCCCAGCATCAACTCGCTGGCGGCTCGACTCGTCGCGCCACCAGTTCGACCCCGGCTCTCGCCTTCCGGCTCACTCTCGCCCGTGCCGCGCAGGTCGGCCAACACGACGACCGCCCCGTTGTCGATCAACTCGGCAATCACATCCGCACGGTGCTCGAGAAACGCCCGTTTGCCTTTCTGAGCGATTCCGACAATCACACGTTGAGCCGTTTTCGCCGTCGGCTGGCGAATCACGACCAGCGCCAACGGGATCAATACATCTTGGCCGGGCACGTCGAGCCGTACGCGTTCGACACTCAAGGTTTGGTTCGTTTCCGCTCCGAGCGAACTGGCTTTCGCGTCAGCACTCGGGGCCACGTCGCCAAGCTGCTGCCGCAATTGTTCATCCGTGGATGACTTTGCCACGGGCAGTTCGGGACGACGCGTCAACATGTTCCCCAGCGCCTGAGCCACGACGGCCCCGCGGTCGATGGTTTCCGGCAAACAACGCAGTTGCTCCGCTGTGAACCGCTCGAACTCCGGCTCGGTCGGAATCGGCATGCCAAACCAGCGTTCCAAGGCTGGGTAAATCTGCGAGCGATGCAACGCGCCAATGTTCGTGCAATGCGAGGCCTCGGGCGGTCGCCCCTTTACGGTCCCCTTGCCCACGACCGACGACAACCGATCGTCGGCTTGGTACCACGCGTAGACTTGCTTCAGCCGTCGCCACACCGGATCACGCGGCTCATCCCAACGAAACTCATGGGCATAAATCAGATGCCGCGGCGCGATCGAACCGACGATCACCCACGGCATGAACCCGTCACGGGCCGAGTTCGCCAAGTTGCGGGTCGATTCCCACGAGCCGCTCCCGGCAAAGTCGAACGTCTCCTCGGCATTTTCTGGCAGCGGAAACACATCTTCAGGTTCGTAACCGCCAAAGTTGAAGGGCACCGCGCATGTGATTCGCGGATCGAGCGCGGCCGTAACTCCCGCCGGATCGCCGCCGCCAGCGACGGCACCGAGCAACACAATCCGCTGCGAATCGATCCCCTGTTGCTCCAGCAGCACATCGACGCCCGTCATCAGATCGGCGACCATCACGCCCATCAGCGATTGCCCGGCAAGTTGCAGTTGAATCGCGCTATTGAAGCGAAAGTAGTAATCCTGTCGCTCGGGTTTGAAGCTGCCGGGCCACGCATCGGCTCGATCGAACTTGTGCAACCGCCGTTCACCGTGCCCAAATTGATCCATGACCAACACCGCAGCACCGGACCGCGCCCAGGTGACGCCCATCGTCTGTAGCTCGCCCTGATGTTTCGGCGCGTGATGACTGTGACAGATCAGAATGCCGGGCATCGCATCGACCGGCTCGGCTGGCAGATACAGGTTGGCCGTGACCAAGAAACCCGACCGGCTCGTGAAGTGGAGATTGCGAATGCGACAGCCCGGGCCAGTGAGCTCGCGAGTGACGTTCACCTCGAGTTGATCGAGCGGCGCGAGTGACACCCCGAGCGATTCTCGCAGCTTGTTGATCCGCGCGTCGCGAAACTGCTCCCAATCGGAGCGCGACTTGAGCTTGCGCCACTCGGCGGTCTCGCGCTCATTGGCGGCCCGTAAACGATTACGAACATCAACTCGCACAGCCTCGCGTGCCGATTTCTGAGCAGCCGGATCCGCGTCGATGACTCGCGTGTCGATCTGCCGCAACGCCGTGATCGTGGCGGCTGAATCCTGGGCGATTGACACACTCGCCCCATTCGCGATCAAAGCCCCGATCAGCGAGCCAAGCACAACGAGTCGAGCGGTCATCGCGTCACCTACGGAGGAGCGGTCGTGGTTCCGAGACTCAACACGGGAGCGACACGAATGTGTTGGTTCTGGCGCGTCGGATCATCGACCTGATCGAGCAGCATCCGCATCGCCTGCCGACCCATTTGGTACCAATCGACTTGGCAGGTCGTGAGATCGAAGATCGCTTCGCCGCCGCAACCGACGACACTCACGTCGCGTGGGACTTGCATGCTAAGGGCCCGTAAGGCGACGATCAACCAACGGGCCAACGTATTGTTGAAACAGACGACCGCCGTGGGACGCGGCTTGAGCGCTAACAGCGCCTCGGCCGTGGCTTGCCCGCCCGCTTCGCTGATCGACGCGAAGAGCTCGTAGTTCTTGCGTCGACGCACGCCGGCCTCGGTCAGCCCCTCGCGGTAACCGCGCAGCCGCCACGGGTTGAGATCCGCCTGTTGCCAATGAACGTAGGCAATCTGACGATGCCCGAGCGCAACGAGATGCTCAACGGCCAACCGGCTGCCGAGTGCCGAGTCGTCACGAATCGACGGCGTCTTGGGGACATGCAAGTCGTGGTCGAGCAGCACCAGCGGCAGAGCGCGACCGCCGAGTTTTTTGAGCGGCTTCTCTTCGGCGACCGAGGCCAGGATCGCGCCGCGCAGCGCGTGATTGCCCACGAGTTGCTCGAAACATTCGCGCATCTTGGCGGGCGCGGCGCTGCGGACGATCACCTCGAACTGCGATTCGCCGGCACAGTCGACGGCCCCTTGCAGCATCGCGCCATCGGTTCCGGTTGCCACGTCATCACCCGCGTTCCCCGTGCGATAGTTCGCCACGACGAACCCGATCAGCTTGCTGGTCTCACGCTGTGGCCAGCGAATGGTGGGTCGCGCCGACTCGACGACCGTGCCGCGGCGGCGATATTTCCGCAGCAAGCCTTCGCGTTGCAGCACCTCGGCCGCCCGGCGAACCGTCTCGCGGCTGACGCCAAATCCCTCGGCTAACTCGACTTCCGTGGGCAATTTCCCGTCGGGAAACGTCTGTTCGGTGATGGCCCGCCGCAGAGCTTGTTCGACTAACAGCACCAGGGGCACTGGGCGATCGAGACGCTCGACGGGTTCAAGATTCGGTTTGGGTGGAGTCATGAATGACACATATACAATACGCATGTATAATCGTCAATCGATGCTTGCGACCATTCGGGGGTGGTACAATCTCGGAGGTAAGGCGATCCCGGATACTCTGCCGAGTGTTCCAGCTCGACGTGTTCAACGGGGTTGAGTCTTGGAGACCATTACCCCTTCCTGGTTTCCCTCAGCCTCGTTGAACACAGCGGGCCGATATATCTCGGTCGTATGCCGCGCGACTTCGATCACCCCTTCTGAATCGAAGTCGCGTGCCTCGCTCATCACACTCCTGTCACTGACCTTGTTTGGCTCGCGGTCAGACAAATGTCAGTGCGGGGGTATGAGTGATCGGAAACGGGGGAGCCGTTCGCGACTGATTGCTCGCAATGACACAAGCAATGCCGAGCGATTGACATCGGTCGAGTCAAGGCAGGCGGAAACTCGGGGCCGGTTGGCAAAGCGATGGTCTCGAGCCGCGTCGTCATGGGGCACGACGTCTCCCGAGATCATCGCCGCCGACCCTCTTGTCTCGGTTCCGCTCCGGCTAGCTGCTTTGTGCCACGCTGCCTGTGGACCTGCTTCTTAGCGAGCCGGCGTCTGCGCCAACTCGATTTGCTTGGCCGGATGATTGGTCAACAGCGTACCCACGAGATTGCCGTGCGGGAAATTGCCGAGCACATACGTGTTTGCGCCATTGACGATTTCAACGCGATGAGTCGTGGGTCGCCCCAACGGATAACCACCGGCAGTGAGCGATTCGAGCGTGAGCTGGTGTTCGCCCGCGGGCAATTCGAGCCGCAACACCTGAATCTTGTCGGGCAACAATCCCCAGCAACGCGTGTCGGCCGACTCGGTCGCTTCCCACGCCACGCCCACCATGTCGAGCAAGAAACCCTCGACCGAATGCTTTTGCACCCCGGTAAGCTTTTTCGTGCCGTAGATCACGGACTTTTTCACGACGCGCCGCACCACGGCCTCGGCCACGATGCGATCGATCACCGCCTCGTGCTGCTGAACCGCCATTTGACCGATGTCGGTGATCGTGGCGGTGCGACCGAGTCGCTGGCCGTTGACGGCCAAGCCGATCGAGCCCACATCGTGTTGGGTCAACACCACACGCGGAACCTTGATCGGCGCGATCGTCGGGGGCAACGTCTGATCGCCGATCGCACTGAGAATTTGGTCGCCGATCAGCAGCGCGACTTGGCTCGGAAACTCGATCTTCTCCTCTTTGCGCGGCCCGACACCTGCCAGCGCAATCACGTACAACACCCCATTGCCCGGCGCTGAGTGCCGGCCATGCTTCGCACGTTCGAGATCCTGCTGCCCGTAGGGAAACTCGGGATTCCAACTGCACACGACCGTGGCGGCTCGCTGCACGTCGTCGTAGTTGGCGTGCGTCGCTTCACGCATCGCGCCGTAGAGATAAGGCCCGAACGCGACTTGCTGATAGCCGGCCTTGGGATTCGTCCCGTCGGGCAGTTTGGCCGCGTCGATCACTTGTTGCTGCTTCTCGTTCACCTGCAAGGCGTAAGCCGCGGCGTCGCTGCCGTCCTGGACGAGATTCGTCAGACTGAGCATCACGCGAATCAGGACCTGCTCATAGTCCTCGCCGTGATACGCTTCGCGTTGCGCGTCGGTGAGCATCGACAACGCTTTCTCGCCCACCGCGGGTTGCGACAACTGGTCGAATCGATCGCGAATCTCACGCAGATTCTGCTCGGCCTCGCGCGGCTTGCCCTCGGCCAACTGCACCATGGCGCGATCGAGTTGAAACACATCGCGATCAAAGCGGCGCTCGGCCCCTTTGTCGATCGCTTCTTGGGCCTTGGTCAAATCGCCGCTGATGAACAGCGCCTGCACCCGCGCCCGTTGATCGGCATAGGTCGCGCAGCCCGACACGCACAACGTCAAGGCGAGCACCAACCAATTGCAGCGCCAAAAGCATCCGCTGGCCATGATTCGCGTCCGTATGCGTGGCTGTCGACTCACCGGCTAGCGTTTCCACCCCATGGCGTTGCCCAGTTTGGCAAGGTGCGAATGATAGTAACCCTTGCTTAGCGTCGCGGCTTGCTTGTCATATTGGCCCGTGCGGATGTCGGTGAGCTCCATCGTCAGCAGATAGTCGCGCTGATATTCCTTTCCCTCGCGGGTCGTGCCCGAGGTGATCGTGGCGATCAGCACATAGTCGAATGGCTGGCCTTGCTGTTCCATCGTCGCGGTAAACATCCGCATGTTCTGCGGGATGAACACCTGATCGGGCCGCATTCGCAACTGCATCAACCCGGCGTCGACATACCGCTTGTTGACCGGTTGAAACGTCTGCGACTGCACGAGATGCAAGTCGATGCACTGATAGATCTGATCCTTGAAGTCGCCGATCTCCTCGGCGCTGCGGTTCTCGACGCCCATGAAGCAGATGCGCTTCGGTGGCGCGGGGAGCGTGTTGACGCCGGCCGGGATGACTTGCGTGCAGTGCCGCGCGAGCAACTCAGTCATCGCCTGAGCCACGAGCGGCTTGAAGGTTTCGGCACCGGCCGACTGACTGCCGACCATGTCGGGTTGGCCGGGTGTGCGAACCGCTGCGGTCGGTTGACTGCGGCAACTGGCTGCAAGTGCGGTGAGTGCCGAAGCGAGAAAATATCGACGATCCATGGAAACATCCTTGTTACCGCAAACGTTTGTCTCGCCGGCGCTAGCAGCACTGGCGAACCCGCGGCATCCCAGCCACGCTCTGCGACTCGCATCGGCTCACCGTTGTCGCGGGCTTCAAGAAATGCCCGATACCAACCCCCGCGGGGGTTCGACCTCCACCGTGCTAGCAAAACGCCCGAGATCTGCCGCTCGAAAGCGTAAGTAATGGCCTCAAGAGACGATAAAACACGCGGCGAATAATGCTCGCTGCGAGCGACGTTCCCCCCGGGGGGCCGTTGTACCCGTGAGAATGGTTCATTACGCTCATTCTCAGGCGTTTCTTACCCTGGCCATGCTGTCATGCCCCGTCACTCGCGAATTTCCGTCGATTTGCTCGAGACCTTCGTCACGCTGATGGAGACCGAGGGAGATGCCGCGACCGCGATGCAGCGGCTGGGGATCAATCAGCCCAGCATGTCCAAGCGGCTGGCGCTACTGCAACATCGGCACGACGCGATTCCGTATCCCTGGATTACGCGCGAGGGCAAAGTCTGGAAGCCGACCGACGCAGGCAAGCTCTATTTGCCTGCCGCCACCGAGATTGTCGAGCGGCAACGCTTGCTCGAAAACTCGATCAACCTGAACTACCCCCTGTTGAGCCGCGTGTCGCTCTGCTGCGGCGAGGAAGCGGTGCGGACATTCGTGCGTCCGGCGGTCGAGGAGTTTCGCAAGAAATATCCCGACTCGCAGTTTCGGGTCTCGGTGCTGTCCCCCTATGACCGCATCATGAACGTGGCGACGGGGGCTGCCGATCTGGCGACCGTCACGCACGATGAAGAAAGCATCAAGCGAATCGCCCGTCGACCGTTGCATATCGAGACACTTACGAAAGATCCGTTGGCGCTCGTGATGGGCAAGGGGCGCAAGGACATGCGACAACGGTTCGAGTCGTTGCCGGCCAGAAACGTGCGCATCAAGCACCTGGCCGATTTTCCGTTGGTACTGCCCGCGCCCGATGGCGGAACTCGCGTGCGGATCGACACCGCGATCGCGGCCGCCAAACTACGCGGGCCCATCAACGTGATTGCCGAGTTAGAGGGCTGGCAAACGTTGTTGGAGTATGTGCAATGCGGCATCGGCGTGGGCATTTTGCCACGTTCGGCGATCGAAGCGCACTCCGGTCCGCTGTTGGTCAAATGGCTCGATGACGATGCACTCGAGCCGACGACCACCAAGCTGATTTGCCGCTATAAGGCCGATGCGACGGAGAATCTCGACCTCTCCGACGAAGCTCGCGCGCTGCGTGAACTCTTGATTTTTGAAGCGGGCAAGCTCAACCGCTAACTGCCGTGCGATTCTGGCACGATCGCTGGCCTGTCGGGGGTCGGCATGCCGCTCGGTGGCGGAATTTCCCACTCGGAATTTATCGCTTGGGTAATTCCACTTGACTATGCATTCCCAAGTGGAATTCGTTTGGAAATCTATCGTGATTTATCTTGCTTTCGCACCTAGCACCTGTAGGATGAGTGCTCGAACACGGGCGTAGGGATTCGCGAGCGTGTTCTGCTTCAATCGGCCGATTGCTTCTTCACTTCCCTCCTGAAAGGTGCGAGAACCATGATCCGT
>JAEUIL010000563.1 GCA_016794255.1 Planctomycetaceae bacterium
CGTAGTACTTTTGCGGAGCGTATGGGCGGCTTGGTCCGGTATTTGAAGAACAAGCGTCTCGTGGCTGCTGCGGTGTGAACGGACCGAATCGTCGAACGTGCGGCTCGTGACGATTGTGCGGGCGACTCAATGCGTTTCGTCACTTGGGGTTTAGATTCCGCACTCCCCCGAGTTCTGGCCCCGGACAGCGGCAAATGCCCCGAACTCTGACGAGTTCGGCTACGAAACGCTCCGCGGTCGGCCCTCCTGTGCTGGCAAATCTCGTGGCATAATAGAGACAGCACCGTGAACACCGCGACCACTGCTCGCGGCTTTATGCCTTGGAACCGCTCATGCGCACCGCGACCATTTCCCGACAGACCGCCGAGACGCAAATCGAACTCGAACTGAACGTCGATGGCTCAGGCCAGAGCGACATTCAAACCGGCGTCGGCTTCTTCGACCACATGCTGACGCTGTTTGCCAAGCACGGGGCGTTCGACCTGCGGGTGAAGGCGGTCGGCGATCTGCATGTCGATCAGCATCACACGGTCGAGGATGTCGGCATCTGCATCGGCCAGGCGCTGCGTCAGGCGCTGGGTGACAAGAAGGGGATTCGCCGCTATGGGCACTTCACGTTGCCGATGGAAGAGACGCTAGTCACGAGCGCCGTCGATCTGAGCGGCCGTTACTTTTTGGTGTTCAACTCACCATTTCCCACGCAGAAGATCGGCGAGTTCGACAGCGAGCTGGTCGAAGATTTTTGGCAAGCGCTCGCCGCCAACGCGCTGATGAATCTGCACGTCGTGCTGCATCACGGCCGCAACTCGCACCATATCAGCGAGGCGATTTTCAAGGGAACGGCGCGAGCGCTGCGCATGGCTGTCGAGTGCGACCCGCGGATCACCGGCGTGCCGAGCACGAAGGGCGTGATTTAGTTCGCCTGCGCTTCATACGCCGGCTGCCAAATCCACGGCAACACTTGTGCCCGCCGGGCGTATTGTTCCCAAGCGGCGACCAACTCTCGGAGTCGCTTGGTTTCCGTCGCCGCGAGGTCGTGCGCTTCGACTCGATCTTGGGCGATGTTGTACAACTCCCAGGGAGCACCGGGCCCCTTGGCGACCAGTTTCCAGTCGCCGCGTCGCACGGCTCGATTGCCTTCGTGCTCCCAATAGATCGTGTCGCGATCGAGCGGTTGATTGGCAAAGGCTGGCACCAGACTACGGCCTTCGAGCGGCGTGGCCTCGGCGGGATACGCAACGCCGGCCAGGTCGACGCAGGTGGCCATGATGTCGATCAGGTGCCCGGGCTGACGTCGCAACTCGCCGCGGTGCTGAATTCCTCGCGGCCAATGGGCAATGAGCGGCGTGCTGATGCCCCCTTCGTGAACCCAATGCTTGTACTCGCGAAAGGGCGTGTTCGAGACCGTCGCCCAACCGCGACCATAGCCGATGTAGGTATCGGCCGGCCCGGGCACGACATTGGGCCCCTGCCGGATCGGATAACCATCGCGCGTTTGCGCCGAGACGAGCCCTTTGGGCAAGTCGGCGGGATCGATCGGCGGTAGCGACGGTTTCGCCGCCCGTTCGCCGTCGGGCCTGCCTTTCGTCTTGGTACGGCCCATCAGTTCGGCACAGCCGCCGTTGTCTTGCAGATACAAGATCAACGTGTTGTCGAGTTGGCCCGACCGTTTGAGTTGCTCGACAATCTTGCCGATGCCTTGATCCATGCGATCGACCATCGCGGCATACACCTCCATGCACGCCGCTTCGTGAGCCGGGTTCGCGAGCGACTCCCAACGCTCGGGCGATGGTGCCATCGGCTGCTGCGGATCGATCAAGCCGAGCTTAGCCCCCTTCTCAAAACGAGCGCGGCGGATCGGCTCGTAGCCGGCGTCGTACTTGCCTCGATACTTGGCAATATCCTCGGGCAACGCGTGCATTGGCCAATGAGCCGCGGTGTAGGCCACATACATGAAAAACGGCTGCTCGGCATGCGATTGCTGATGATCGGTCAGAAAACGCACGGCGTGATCCGTGATCGCGTCGGTGAAGTAATACGTCGGTGGTTGGTAAAGTGGATCGGCAAACGGCGAGATCAACTGATTGTCGCGCGCCAACGAAAACGGATCGAAAAAGTTGCCTGCGCCTGAGACCATGCCGTAGAAACGATCGAAGCCGCGCTGCAACGGCCAATTGTGCCGTGGGGCATCCTGACGAATGTGTCGCGTGACGTGCCACTTGCCCAGCATGTACGTGCGATACCCCGCGGGCCGTAAGACTTCGGCGATGGTGCGGCACGAGCGATTCAGATCACCGCGATAACCGGGCCGGTCGTCGCCATGATCTTCCATCATGTGACCGATGCCGGCTTGATGCGGATAGAGGCCGGTCAGCAATGCCGCACGCGTCGGACAGCAGCGGGCGGTGTTGTAGAACTGCGTGAATCGCAATCCTCCGGCGGCCAACGAGTCGAGGTTGGGCGTTTGAATCTCGCCACCGTAGCAACCGATGTCGGAGAAGCCCATGTCGTCGCTGAGAATGACGATCACATTCGGGCGGCCGGGCTTGACGCTCTCTGCCCCGCACAGCATGGGCGAGACGAAGCTGGCTAGAAACACGACCCAGGCGAGGCGACGGAACATCGGTAGTAGTCTCCGGCTGCGAGATGCGTGACGCGAGCCACTACCATATCACCCAGGAGAATTCGCCGGAAGATTTGCGGCGAATATAAAAAAACGAGCCCGGGCGGCTCTCGGCGCGCCCGGGCTCGTTTTGTATCGCGTGACTTGACCTCTGCGGGGCAGTTGCCTGGACCGCAGGATTGAACGTCACGCGCTCTTGGTCTTGGTATCGAGCACAGGGAGCAAACTCTGCTTGCCCTGCACCACCTCGGGCGTCACCACATAGCGGTGGTTCGGCGCTTGATCGGGCAACTCGTACATCACGTCGAGCATCAACTCTTCGATGATCGAACGCAGGCCACGGGCACCGGTCTCTTTGGCTTGGGCCTTCTCGGCGATCGCTCGCAACGCTTCGGGCGTGAAGTCGATCTCGGCGTTCTCCATCTCGAACAGCTTTTGATACTGCTTGATCAACGCGTTCTTCGGCTCGTGGAGCACGCGAATCAAGGCACTCGTATCGAGCGGCT
This sequence comes from Planctomycetaceae bacterium, assembly GCA_016794255.1. GTDB lineage: Bacteria > Planctomycetota > Planctomycetia > Pirellulales > PNKZ01 > JAEUIL01. Next base: position 3,130 of record JAEUIL010000563.1, read on the forward strand.
TGAGCGGACACGCGACCGGCAGCCGACCGACGAGCTCGGGAATCATGCCGAACTCGAGCACGTCGTCCGTCGTGACCTGAGCGAGCAGGTACGCAAGATCCTTTTCCTTCTCGGCAATCGCGAGGCCCGTCTGACCACCGCCGAAACCGATCGTGCGTCGACCGAGACGCCGGCTCACGATCTTGTCGATGCCGACGAACGTGCCACCGCAGATGAACAGAATGTTCGTCGTGTCGATCTGAATGTATTGCTGCTCGGGATGCTTGCGGCCACCCTGGGGCGGCACGTTGGCCACGGTCCCTTCGAGCATTTTGAGCAGCGCCTGCTGCACGCCTTCGCCCGACACGTCGCGGGTGATCGAGACGTTTTGGCTCGTCTTACCGATCTTGTCGATCTCGTCGAGATAGATAATGCCACGCTGGGCCGCCTCGATATCGAAGTCGGCGGCGTGCAGCAGCTTGAGTAGCAAGTTCTCGACATCTTCGCCGACGTAGCCGGCCTCGGTGAGCGTCGTGGCATCGCCGATCGCGAACGGCACGTTGAGCATCTTGGCGAGCGTCTTGGCCAAGAGCGTCTTGCCGCTGCCCGTGGGGCCGACGAGCAAGATGTTCGACTTATCGATCTCGACGTCGCTGCCATCGACACCCAACTGCAACCGCTTGTAGTGCGTGTGAACCGCGACCGACAGGACCTTCTTGGCTTCTTCCTGGCCGATCACATATTGATCGAGATGCGCGACGATTTCGCGCGGCGACGGAATGCGGTTGAAGAGTTGCTTCGTCGTGCCCCGACGACGGCGTTCTTGGTCGAGAATCGACTGACAGAGTTCGATACACTCGCCGCAGATGTAGACGTCGCCCGGTCCTTCGACGAGCGGACCGACGTCGCGATAGCTCTTGCGACAGAAGGAACAAAACGCGTTTTTCTTGGTCGTGCTACTACCCCGGCGTCCGCCGGCGAAATCCTTACCCGAAGGCATGGTCACTCCTTTCGCGAGGTCAGGGTCAGCGCCGTTTGCGCCGATCCCGTCTTGATCCCAGATGTCGCTCGATGGGCCAGATGTGGGTGTATCCATAATTCCGGCCGGGGGCATCCTTGACCGCGTTGAGGAGTTACGGCTACTGGCCGCGAAACTCCCGTCCTTCGAGCAGTCGATTCCAATGGTGTCTTAACCTTGACGGCTGTTATCATGTACGACGATTTGGTCGCATTTGTTTAGCTAGCGGGAACGAGAAAGTTACGTTCGCTACACCTGTCGCGATCGGACCTCGGACGAGCTGACGTTACAGTTTACCCTGTCGGTCAACCCGCTACGAATCGTCGCTCTTGGGCTTGGGCCGGGTCATCTGCTGCTTAAGGCTGGCCGATAGCTTCGCCTTAATCGATTTATATTCCTCGTCGCTCAGTTCGCCCCCTTCGTGGAGTTCGCGAAAGGTCGACATCACATCGCTGGTGTTTTGCGGCTGTTCGTTGAATGCCGTGCGAAGCTTACCGACGACGTAGACGCCAATCGCGATGAGCACGGCAATAACCGCCACTCCCACGATGATTTGGGCATAGCGATCGTCTAGAAAAGAGAACCAACGCGCACTCGTCATCGCTGAATTCGCACCCGATCCTAAGAGTCTCGACGGCACTAGCTAAATTATCGTCGAGCGGCTTGCTAGCGTCCAGGGCGAGCCGAACGCCCCCACCTGCCGCACAGATCCCGACGGACGAAACCCCCGGTGGGTGGCATGCACCGGACACTTTTGGCGCTCAAAAGGTTTGTCGACGGCGGAAACTAGGCGAAATGGAGGGACGGGCGGTTTTT
>JAEUIL010000564.1 GCA_016794255.1 Planctomycetaceae bacterium
AGGTTCACCTCATCGAGAGCAGAGCGATTCTTGGATGACATCATGCCGACCATCGCTTTGTAATAGCGACAGTCGTAGGAAGTATTCTAAGCAATGGTTGTTTATCCCTCTCACGTAATTCTCTCACTTCCCGGCCCACTCGCTCAGCAGCTTCTCGATCTTCGCGCGATCAAAATTCGCGGGGATCGCTTCGTCGTGATCTTGCAACAGATCGTCGAGCGTGACCTTGCCAGCCGCAACGCCGGTCGCTGGCACGTCGACACCGGCCGACCAGACGATGGCGTTGAGAATCAAACGACGAAACTGTTCGTTGCCCCAGTTCCAATGCACGTGCCCGCCAGTGAAGCCAAACCCACGACCACCGTCGGCCCGTTCGCGAGCCCAGCAGACATGCTGCGGTTCTTTGTTCTTCACCGCCTCGCGGACCGCCGGATTGCCGCTGTGCGCGCCGTCGGGCCGGGTTAACGTCGCCTCGGTCGGCAAGTCGGTCAGGATCGCCGTGACGCCGTCCATGTTCGGCCGAAACCGCATGTGATAATACCACTCATCGTTCACGGCAAACTCTTTGACGCCGCGGCAAATCGGATGCTGCGGAAAGGCCTTAAACTGAGCCGTCCAGTGCGGATTGACCGACCAGTGCGGCTCGAAGTAGCCGCCGGTCCATTCGAGGAACGCGTCCCCCGCCACGCCTTTGGTCGTCTCGACACCGTAATGAATACAGCCGATGCCGACACCCTTCTTGGCCAGGGCATTGAGCTCGTCCAAATGCGTGTTGAACGGGTGCCCGCCGCCGCCGTCGGCATAGATGATGATGGTCGATGCCTTGGCGAGCTTGTCGCCCGAGGGCCAACCTTCCTTCTCAAGCGAGTGCCACGACGCTTCGACCGGCAGGCCGCTGGCGTTGATCAATTTCGCCAGCAGCGAGCAACCGGCCGTGTGATCGTGAGCGCCGAAGCCGTGGCTCTTGCGACCGGCGAGCAGCAGCACGTGCTTCTTGTCGGCAGCGTTGAACGAGACGTTGCGGAACTTGCTCGACCGCGGCGTGTTCAACGAGCTTTGACCGGCCGGCAGTTTCTTGAGGCGAATGTTGCGGAACGACACTTTCATTGGCGGGCCGGCGTGCAATTGCAACGCGAGCAGGCCGGTCGCCTTGCGTTGTTCCTTGTCATCATCGGTCAACTCGGCCGTGGTCACGCCATTGATCTTCTGCACAAAGTGAAAGCCTTGGCCGGTGATGTGGTACTCGTTCCACTCACCGCGTTTGTAGCTCTTCAAGATCTCGGTCGGGTCGCCGATCTTGCCGGTCTCTTTCGCTTTGTGATCGTCCCCGACCGTGGCCTTGGTGCCGCGTTGGGCCAGGATGCCACGGAACTTCTCGCCGTAGACGATGCCCGTGAAGCCGCCGGTGGGGTTCGAGTCGATGTCGGCCTGATAGCCGCCGATGACCCATTTGGCGTTCGGCACGTCGAAGCTGCGATACTGGATGCCCGAGTTGCCCCCTTCGATCTTAAACTCGGCCTTCAGTTCAAAGTCGCCCAATTCACCGCCGCGCCAGATAATGAAGGTGTTGCCTTTGGTCGGCTTGTCGGCGGTGGTTTGACCTACGATCGCGCCATCCTCGACGCGCCAGAAGTCGGGATTGCCGTCCCAATTGGTGAGCGTCTTGCCGTCGAAGAGTTGCGTGAAGCCGGCGTCATCGGCCGTGGCGAGCGAGGCCGCGGCGACGATCCACGCCAAGAGCGCGAACCGCAGGGTCCAGGGGCGTACGTGCATGGTGCAAATCCCTTGATACGAAAATAGTGGCAAACTCAGGTGCGGTGGCCCGCAAGAGCCGTCTATGTTGCCCTACCGGCGAAAAGGGAGCAAGAGGCGAGCTCAAAACGTTGGGAACGCGTCTCGCGCCCCACGAGCCCCGGTGGCGAAAAGACTTGTGAGTTGGCTCAGACTTGTGGCCGAACAGAGGCCGCCAAAATGGGGTCGAACAGGAGCCGTGTTGAACGCTTTTCGTGACACAAGGCACGCGAGAAGCGTGCCCAACGGGCTCACTCAAACCGTCGTACTAGGCGGCGATCTCGACCAACTCGTGAGCGACGGCCTCGAGATGGCGGTCGGTCACTTGGCGCTGTTCCTCGGCGAAACCGACGAGCAAGGCGAGATCGCAGAGCCGATGAATGCGGCGGGGCACGCCCTGGCTGAGGCGATGCAGAGCTTCGAGCGCAGTGGTGGTGAAGATCGTTCGGCGAGCGCCGGCCCAAGCGAGGCGATGCTGCACGTAGCTCATCGTCTCTTCGACCGTCAACGGCCGGAGCAGACATTTGACCGCGATCCGTTCGTCGAGTTGCGGCAGCCGTTCGAGCTGCGCGAACAAACCGGGCTGACCGATCAAGACGAGCGACAAAGCTGGGCGTCCGGCGTGCTCGAAATTTAACAGCAGTCGCAAGCTCTCAAACGTGTCGCGCGATGTGAGCAGATGCGCTTCGTCGATCGCGAGCACCGGGCGACGTCCTTGGCTGTTCCACTCGACGAGCCGGCGACCGATGGCGCGGACCGTGCGATCAAGCGAGGTGGTTTGCGCCGCGTCGCATTCGAGCTCGGCGGCGATGTAACCGAGCAATTCGGGCGTGTCGAGTTGCGGATAAACCAAGTGTGCCCAGGGCTGAAAGCTCTCGCCCAGCCGCGGTTGCAACAGTTGCACGAGCAGCGACTTGCCCACGCCCGAGATGCCGCCGAGCACGGCCACGCCCGTCCCTTGTTCGACGACATACCGCAGCTTCAGCAACGCCGATTGATGCGGCTCGCTCGGATAGTACGCGGCCGAGTCGATGCCGGATTCAAATGGCCGACGCGAGAGTTGCCAGTGGTTGAGGTACATGTGAGTTCTTAGTGCTTGGTTCTTGGTGCTTGGTTGGAAGAGGTCGTTCTGTGTGAACCAAGAACGAAGCACTAAGCACCAAGAACTGTTTGGTGTTTACGAACAAAAATTCTCCACAATATCCCAATGACCAACGCCCGCTGCCGAGAGCCGTCGGCCGACACGCTTGAGATCGTCGTGGGTGGTGCTGTGAATGTCGCGAACCACCAGCGCATCGTCGATCCGCGCGCCGTGAAAGATCGCGGCAAAGTCGAGGGCTGCCGAATCGTCGCCGAGCGGCCCGAGGTCAATCACGACCAAGTCGAACGACCGACGCAGCTGCTCGATGGTCTCAGCCACCAAATGCCGGTCGTTCACCGCCGGTTCGGGTAGCGCGGCTCGTAGCGGCAATAGCGTCACGCGGTCGGCCATCGATTCGATCAACGCCTCACGCAACGGTTGATCGCCGGCCAACACATCTTCCCAACCCACGGAGATCGCTAATTGCAATTGTTCGCCCAATTGTGGTCGTTGAAAGTCGGCGTCGACGAGAGCCACGCGCACGTTGCGATTGCCGATCATGCGAGCGACGGCTTGTGCGACCGTGGTGCGTCCCTCGCCGCGATGCGTGCTGGCAACGGCCAAAACCTTGCGTCCCTCGCGCGAGCGTTGGGCAATGAGCGTGGCCAACGCGCCGAAGCCGGCGGCGGCCGCGGTTGTCAGTTGACTCACGCGTCCGGGCCAGTTGAACCGCGCGACCTCGAACGACGCCAACAGCGCTTGCGTCTCCCAACCGGCCGGTGGCGCGGGTGGAGTGACAACTGGCTCGGGCAACAGTGCTGGTGGAGTTTGGACCTGCGTCGCCAGCTTCGGCTTCAGATGCAAATGCGGCGCGGGGACGGTACTTGCCCGATTGACCCAATCGCTGAGCGGGACAAAACCGGTGGAGGTTGCTTGAGGCAGCGTGGTCTGCTCAACCGAAGTTGCCGTCGGTGCCGGATCGTGACGTATCGGCGGAACGGGTGGTGGCGGAGGCACGACCTGCGGCGCTCGCTCGGCGGCGTGGCTCAATGCCCCTTTGCCATAGGCTTTGATGAAGACTTGATCCATCGCACTCATCGTGAACCCTCCTGTTGCGGCAATTCCAGGCTGGGGCCCAGCCGAGTTCCCGTTTTCTTCGCGGGAAGTGCTCCCATTTGGGCGGCCGCGCGGCTGCGAGTTGCGCTCGCGTCGGGGACCATCGGCGTGGCGATCGGCCGCTCGGCCGGTGACGGTTTCACTTCCCAGGGCAACTCGTTTTGCGGATCGTTGCTCAATCGTTGACCGGTACTCGTGCCGGGTGTTAACGGCGCGCTGTTGAGCGGTGTTTGAATCGGCTGGGCGGTCCGCGGCGGGGCCGGAGTCGGCGTCAACGGTCCCTCAGGCAGCGGATTTTTACCGCCTGAGGTCGGTGGCGCGATCAGCTCGCCCGTCGACTGCGGTGCGAATGTCGGTGCCGGACGCGATTGCGGCGCGGGCCATGCAGGTGGCGTGGTCACCGGCTGTACAGTCGAGACGGGAGCCAAGGGCGATTTCGGATCCGGCGGCGGCGTGCTCGGTGAACCTTGCATCTCAAGCAGCACGGCCAATCCGGTCATCTGCACGAGTAACGCGCCGAGTGCCGTGAGCATGACCCGGGGCGTCTGCATCCACCGCCAGACCGTTACGAGCACCGACAGCTTGCGTCCCATCCGTTGCACATCATCGACGTCGAGTTCACTGACCCAACGGCCGAACGCTTTGGCATGGCTCGCACCGTCGTGCCGCACTTTGCGTCGCGACCGAGACGTCGACTCAAAAGCAGCTTCCAGTTCTTCTTCGTCTTCGTCGTCGGCATCGGCTCCGACCACGGCGTCAATCGCCGCGGTGTTGATCGATGACTGCGCGTGGATCGGCGGCTGCACCACCGGAATCTCGCCCGTCGGCGGCGCGGCGATGATCGTCGAGGTATTCGCGAGCGGCTTGCTTCGACCTTGCTGGCCGAAATGGGCCTGCAGGGCACTGTGCGCCTGATGAACAATGAACGTCTGCGTCTCTTGCGAGAGCGGCAGGGTGGTGATCGGCTGCGCGGCGGGGAGCGGCGCGGGGTCGCGGAAGTCGGGAATGCGGATCAAGACCCGATGCATCTCGCCGCCGGCACTACGGCGCACCGGCTGACCGCGGTCCGATTCGCCGCGACCGGACCGCTCTGCGTGGCTCGTTGCTTGCAACGCTGGCTGCATACCAATTCCTTTGCCGTGTCGAAACACTGCTGCGCCTCAGTCGGTCTATCGGTATCGACTGTGCCTATCTTGAGCATTTGCGTGACTTTGACGATCGCGTAAACTTGATGCAGGCGGGCTCGCCAAACGCCTTGCAGACCGGGCCTCGCTTTGGGATATTAACCGCAAGTGCTTGATTAATAACGATTTGCGAGATGAAAGTGCTTGGTTATTGGTGCTTGGTTCTTGGTGCTTAGTTGCAAACAGGCGTGAACCGGAGCCGAATATTAGCCCTCCTCCCCCCTGTCAATTCTGCCCAAGTCACCGCCGCACCAAGAACTAAGAACAAAGCACGACGCACTCAGCACCTACCACTAAAAACTAACAACCAACCACTTCTCCGCCATGCCCACCTCGCTGTTTGAACAACTGCTCAAAGATCGCATCCTGGTCCTCGACGGCGCGATGGGCACCATGGTCCATCGCTTTGGCTTCGACGAAGCCGCCTATCGCGGCGAACAGTTCGCGAAGTGGGACAAGGACCTGAAGAACTTTATCGATGTGCTCGTGCTGTCGCAGCCCGAGGCGATCGCGGGCATCCACCGGCAATATCTCGAGGCGGGCGCTGACATCATCGAGACCAACACGTTCGGCGCCACGCGGCTGGCAATGGCTGACTTCGGCATGGAGCATCTCGTCCGCGAGATGAACCTCCGGGCATGTGAGTTGGCCCGTAAAGAAGCCGATGCGATGACCAAGAAGAATCCCGACCGGCCTCGATTGGTCGCGGGCTCGATCGGTCCCACGAATCGTCAGCTCTCGATCGCCGGCAATGTGAACGACCCCGGGTACCGTTCCACGACGTTCGACGAGATGGTCGACAACTACTACGAACAGATCGCGGCCTTGGTCGAAGGTGGCGTCGATCTGCTGCTACCGGAGACGGCGTTCGACACGCTCGTGCTCAAGGCGGCGCTGTTCGCCATCGAAAAATACGCCACCGACACCGGTCGTCGCCTGCCGGTGATGGCCTCGGTCACGATTTTCAACGGCGGTCGTACGCTCAGCGGGCAAACAGTCGAAGCGTTTTGGGACTCGATCAACCACAACCACTTGGTCAGCGTCGGGTTCAACTGCGCTTTAGGACCCGAGCAACTGCGACCGTATCTCGATGAGCTCCAGCGCATCTCCGGCGTGTACACCAGCTGCTATCCCAACGCGGGCTTGCCCAACGCCATGGGTGGCTTCGACGAGACGCCCGAGAGCATGGCCAAGGTGCTCGGCGCGTATGCCGAACAAGGTTGGCTCAACATCGTCGGCGGCTGCTGTGGCACGACTCCGCCGCACATCAAAGCCATTGGCGAGGCCGTCACCCGGCACAAACCCCGCAAGCCGCCGCAAGTCGACAAGTTCACGCACCTCTCCGGCACGTTGCCGTTTGTGATTCGGCCCGAGAGCAACTTCACGATGATCGGCGAGCGGACGAACGTCACCGGCAGCAAGAAGTTCGCCAAGCTCGTGCTGGCCGGCAACTATGAAGAAGCCGTGCAGGTGGCCCGCGAACAAGTCGACAACGGTGCCAACGTTCTCGACGTGAACATGGACGAGGGGATGCTCGACGGCGTGGCGGCGATGACCCGGTTCTTGAACCTGATTGCCGCCGAGCCCGAGATCTGCCGTGTGCCGATCATGGTCGACAGCTCCAAGTGGGAGATTCTCGAAGCGGGTCTCAAATGCTTGCAAGGCAAAGGGATCGTCAACTCGATCAGCCTCAAAGATGGCGAAGCGAAGTTCCTCGAACGTGCTCGCACCATTCGTCGCTATGGCGCGGCCGTGGTCGTGATGGCGTTCGACGAGCAAGGTCAGGCCGTCACGATCGATGAGAAGGTTCGTATCTGCGAGCGGTCGTACAAAGTGCTCACCGAGCAAGTCGGCTTCCCGCCGCAAGACATTATCTTCGATCCGAACATTCTCACCGTGGCCACCGGCATCGACGAACACAATCGCTACGCGATCAACTTCATCGAAGCCACGCGACTGATCAAGCAACGCTGCCCCGGCGCGAAAATCTCGGGCGGCGTGAGCAATATCTCGTTCAGCTTCCGCGGCAACGAGGTCGTGCGTCAGGCCATGCACGCGGCCTTTCTGTATCACGCGATCAAAGCGGGCATGGACATGGGCATTGTCAACGCCGGCCAACTCATGGTCTACGAAGACATTCCCAAGGACCTGCTCGAACATGTCGAGGACGTACTCTTCGATCGTCGGCCTGATGCCACCGAACGCTTGGTCGACATGGCCGAGCAGTTCAAGAATCAGACCGTGAAAGCGACCGGGCCGAATTTGGAATGGCGGCAAGGTGCCGTCGAAGAACGGCTCGCCCACGCGTTGATCCACGGCATAGTCGAGTACATCGACGGCGATGTCGAAGAGGCCCGGCAGAAATACGCCACGTGTTTGGAGATCATCGAAGGACCGTTGATGAGCGGCATGCAAGTCGTGGGCGATCTCTTCGGTGCGGGCAAAATGTTCCTGCCGCAAGTCGTCAAGAGCGCCCGAGTCATGAAGAAAGCGGTCGCGTATCTTGAGCCGTTCATGGATGCCGAGAAGAAAGCGAGCGGCAAGGCCGACGCTCCGCGCGGCAAGATCCTGATGGCGACCGTCAAAGGCGACGTGCATGACATCGGCAAGAACATCGTCGGCGTTGTGCTGGGTTGCAACAACTATCAGATCATTGACATGGGCGTGATGGTCCCTTGCGAACAAATCTTAGCCCGAGCTAAGCAAGAAGGGGTCGACATCATCGGCCTCAGCGGCCTGATCACGCCCAGCCTGGATGAGATGGTGTACGTTGCCAAAGAAATGCAGCGTGAAGGGCTCGACTTGCCGCTCTTAATCGGCGGCGCAACGACGAGTCCCAAGCACACGGCCGTCAAAATCGCCCCGCAGTACAAGAACAGCACGGTCCACGTCCTCGACGCGTCGCGCTGCGTCGGCGTGGTCGATCAGTTGCTCAACCCACGAACCCGCGAAGCGTATGATCGCAAGAATCGCGTCGAGCAACAGAAGCTCGTCGAGTCGTTTCAACAACGTCAGCAAGCGACGCTCGTGCCGATCGACCAAGCCCGCGCGAAGAAGTTTACGTGCGATTGGTCGACGTTCACGATCGAAGCGCCCGAATTCACCGGCCGGCGGATCATCGACGCGCCGCTGGATGTGTTGACGAAGTACATCGACTGGTCGCCGTTCTTCTGGACCTGGGAGTTGAAGGGCAAGTATCCGGCGATCCTGACTGACGTCGCGGTCGGCGAGCAAGCGTCGAAGCTGTTCACCGATGCGACCAAGCTGCTGCAAGAGATCGTCGATCGTCGGCTGCTCACCGCCACCGGCGTGTATGGCTTTTGGCCTGCGAATAGCGACGGCGATGACATTGTGCTCTACACCGACGAAACGCGTCAGCAGGAGCTCACCCGCTTCTGTACGCTCCGTCAGCAATGGGAACGAAAAGGACAAGCGACGTTCTATGCCTTGGCCGACTTCATCGCTCCGCGCGACAGTGGCAAGCATGACTATCTCGGTGCCTTTGCCGTGACTGCCGGTCATGGGGTGGATGAGCTCGTCCGCAAATACGAACGGGCCCACGATGACTACAACGCGATTTTGGTGAAGGCGCTCGCCGATCGTTTGGCAGAAGCCTTTGCCGAGTATCTGCATCAAAAGGCGCGGCACGAGTGGGGCTACGGCAAGCAAGAGAAACTCAGCAACGAACAACTGATCGACGAGCAATATCGGGGCATTCGGCCCGCGCCGGGGTATCCGGCGTGTCCCGATCACACCGAGAAACGGCCCCTGTTCGATCTACTCGAGGCCGAGAAGCTCGCCCGCATTTCGCTCACCGAGAATTACGCGATGACCCCGGCGGCCAGCGTGAGCGGCTTGTATTTTGCGCATCCGGAAGCGAAATACTTTGCCGTCGATCGCCTGACGCTCGACCAAGTGGAAGATTACGCGCGTCGCAAGGGGCTGACCGTCGCCGAGGTCGAACGCTGGCTCGCTCCGAATTTGGGCTACGAGCCCGAACCGGTCGCCGCTGCGTCGTAAGTCATGGAGACCGAACAGGCCAGCGCCGCTGTCGAGGCCGATGCGATCCGCGTCCGCGGTTGTCGCGTTCATAACTTGCAGAATCTCGATATCGATCTGCCGCGCGACAAGCTGGTCGTGCTCACCGGCCCCAGCGGATCGGGCAAGAGTTCGCTGGCTTTCGACACGATCTTTGCCGAAGGTCAGCGGCAGTACATCGAGAGCCTGTCGGCGTATGCGCGGCAGTTCCTCAATCAGATGGAACGTCCCGACGCCGATTTGATCGATGGCTTGCAGCCGACCATCTCGATCGATCAAAAGGCCGGCACGGCCAATCCGCGTAGCACCGTGGCCACGGTGACCGAGATCTACGATTATCTGCGGCTGCTCATGGCTCGCACCGGCGACGCCTTCTGCAACCAATGCGGGACGCCGATCTCGCAACAGTCGCCTGACGAGATTCTGCAAACGGTCATGGCCCTCGGCGAAGGGACCAAAGCCATTCTGCTCGCGCCGCTGGTGCGTGGTCGTAAAGGTCGGCACGAAGAGGTCTTCACCTCGATCCGCCAGTCGGGCCTGATTCGCGCTCGCGTCGATGGCGAGATTTATGATCTCGACAATGTCCCCGAGCTGTCGAAGCAGAAGAATCACACGATCGAGGCGGTCGTTGATCGCGCGGTCGTCAAAGAGTCGCAGCGCACACGGCTCGCCGAGTCGATCAATCTGACGTTGAAGCTCAGCGACGGGCTGCTCACGCTGTTGTATCTCGACGCTCAGGCCACGAACACCAATCCCGAATCGTGGCACGAGCAGATTTACAACACCGAGTTCGCGTGCCCCAGTTGCAAGCTGAGTTACGAGGAAATTCAACCTCGCACGTTTAGCTTCAACAGCCCCTACGGAGCGTGTCGCGAGTGCGATGGTCTCGGCGCTCGCCCGGCGTTCGATCCCGACCTGATCATTCCGGTCTTGAGTCGTTCGTTGGCCAAAGGGGCGATCGCGCCGTGGCGCACGTCAGCCGGCACACTCGACGTGCGCAAGAAGAAGCGGCTCGAACCGTTCTTGAAGTCCCAAAAGCTCCGCTGGACCACGCCGCTTGCCGACTGGAAGCCGAAGCAACGTTCGCAATTGCTGCTGGGCGACGGCAATGGTTTTCCGGGGTTGATCGCGATTCTCGACGAAGAACTGGCCACGGCGAAGAATGACGACCTTCGCGCACATCTCGAGGCGTTTCGCGCTCATACTCGTTGTCCGACGTGCGAGGGCTCGCGGCTGCGGCCCGAGGCGCGGAGCGTCAAAGTCGGCGGACGCTATATTCACGAGATCGTCGGCCTGAGCGTGAGTGACGCGTTGCCCTTCTTTGCTGTTCTCACGTTTGACGTCGAGACCGAGCCGATCGCGATGCCGCTCGTGCGCGAGATTCGCAACCGGCTCGAATTCCTGCTCAAAGTCGGACTCCCCTACCTGACGCTCGATCGTGCTGCCGACACGCTGAGCGGGGGTGAATTACAGCGCATCCGACTCGCCACGGGCATCGGCTCAGGACTCGTCGGCGTCTGCTACGTGCTCGACGAGCCGTCGATCGGTCTGCATCCGCGCGACAATGATCGACTCATCGCGGCGATTCGCGATTTGCAGCAGCAGGGAAATACCGTGCTGGTCGTGGAACACGATGAAGCGGTGATGCGCGAGAGTGACTGGCTCGTCGATCTCGGCCCTGGCGCCGGCGTGAACGGCGGGCGCATCATTGCCCAGGGAACTCCGGCCGAGGTGTGCGCTCAGCCCGAGTCGATCACCGGACAGTACCTTTCCCGTAAGCTGAAAATCGAGGTTCCCGCGACGCGCCGCCCGGTGAACGCCAAGCGACAGCTGATCCTCAGCGGCGCAACGACCAACAATCTGCAAGATGTGACGGCTCGGTTCCCCCTCGGCGTGTTGACGTGCATTACCGGCGTCAGCGGGTCGGGCAAGAGCTCGCTGCTCAACGAGACGCTCGCCCCGGCGCTTCGTCGACAACTCGATGGCGGCCAACAAAAGCCGGGTCAACACGCGAGTCTCAAGGGTGTGCAGCAGCTCGACAAGTTCATCGAGATCAACCAAGCGCCGATTGGCCGTACGCCGCGTTCCAACCCGGCGACTTACACCGGCGTGTTCGACGAGATTCGTAAGGTCTTTGCCCAAACCCGCGAGGCTCGTTTACGCGGCTATTCGGCGAGCCGTTTTAGCTTCAACGTCACCGGCGGTCGTTGCGAGGAGTGTCAAGGCCAAGGGCTGACGCGGATCGAGATGAACTTTCTGCCCGACCTGTGGGTGCCCTGCGCGATGTGTAGCGGAGCCCGGTTCAATCGCCAGACGCTCGAAGTCCATTATCGCGATCGGACCATTGCCGACGTGCTCGACATGAGTGTGAGCGAGGCGGTCGGGTTCTTCGAGAACTTCCCGCTGTTGCGGCGGTTGCTCGAAAGTCTCGACGAGGTCGGCCTCGGCTATGTGCGACTGGGGCAAGCTTGCACGACGCTCTCGGGCGGCGAGGCGCAGCGGATCAAGTTGGCGACGGAACTCGCGCGAGTCGACACCGGTAACACGCTCTATCTGCTCGACGAGCCGACGACCGGCTTGCACTTCGAGGACATTCGCCGCTTACTCGCGGTCCTGCAACGACTCGTCGAGCGCGGCAACACGGTGATCGTGATCGAGCACAATCTGGATGTGATCAAGACCGCGGATTGGATCATCGATCTCGGGCCGGAAGGGGGCACCGGCGGCGGTCGGATCATCGCCGAGGGGACGCCCGAGCAAATCGCGGCGATCGAGGGTAACTCGACCGGCGAATTCTTGCGACCGATGTTGGTGCAGTCGTAGGACGGGCCTCCGGTCCTACACAAGCCCCATTACTTCCCGCCGGGGCCGGAACTCCCCAACAAATTGTCGACGTCTTGCCGCAGCTTCGGCAGCTTAGTCGTGTTCGCCAGAAAGTTGTCGACTTGCGACTCGTCTTGCAGTCGCGCGAACTCGCGAGCCATGGTGACACGCAACTTCTTCTCGTGCACGTCTTCGAAGATCAACTGCTCGACTTCTTGGAGCGCGATCTTGTTCGGGGTCGTACGCCCCTCGCAGAACAGGATCACGAACTTGTCGTCGACCTGGATCACGCCGGACAACTCGCCCGGCTTGAGCAGGAACGCTTCACGCTCCAGCACTGGCTGTTGGCTATGCTTGTGAATCGGTGGTATCTCGCCACGCAAAGCCCGTGAGCTACCCTCGATCGAATACTGCTCGGCGAGGTCGCCAAAGTATTGCGCCGTCGACTTGCTCCGTGCCATCTCCCAAACTTCGAGCGCCTTGCGATGCTGGTTGCACACGATTGCCCGGCAACGAACACGTTCGCCGTAGTTCGCTTCGTAACCACGTTGAATATCCTCGGGCGTCACCTCGACCCGCTCGCCGACGAGTTTCTTCAATGCCACGCTCGGCCACACCACGTCGTGTCGATAACGCTCGATGGTCGAGCCTTGCTCGGTGACCGTCTGCTGAATCCAGGCGTCGACATCCGGCGTGCCGTCGGGCTTAGTCTTGCCCAGCGACGAAGCAGCTCGGACGATCTCGGCTTCGATGTCTTGCTCGGTGATCGTGACCTGCTTGTTGCGCACCGCCTGCTCGATGAGCCGACGATTGATGGTCCCTTCTAGAATCTCCTTTCCATGACGCTCGATGCACTCTTCGGCCAAGTCGAGCAGGGCGATCTTCTTGCCGTTGATCGTAGCGGCGACGCCGGGGTACTTCTGGCTCTTGACCGGGTCGTTGAACACGTTCTCGAGCACGGCCGACTTGCGAACTTCTTCGAACACTTCCGAAGCGGTCAGCCGCAACTTCTTGTCGCGGCACGCTTCACGCAGCGTGGCGGCGACGGTGTCCCAGGGGACTTTCACGCCCGGGACGTGGCTTTCGCATTTGAGAATAATGAACTGCGAACCGACGGAGATCGGCTCCGAGATTTCGTGCGGACGCAGAGCAAACGCCGCTTGTTCGATCGCGGGCTCGCCCAAGTGCTTGCGCACCGGCGGCACCAAACCCTTGACCGCCGCGCTGTTCGGATCGCTCGAATATTGCTTGGCCAGGTCGGGAAAGTCGTCCGGGTTCTGTTGCGCCAGTGCCTTGACGCGCCGCGCCTTGTCGAGCGTGTCGCAGGCAATCAGCCGTACCCGCACGCTCGGCCCATACTGCGATTCATAGGCCTGTTGCACTTCTTGTTCGGTGGGCTCGCAACGATCGGCGGCCAACTTGCGCAGCGCGATCGTCGGCCAAATGATGTCCTTCGCGTATTGAGCGGCGGTGATGTTGCGCTCTTCTTTGAGCATTTTCAGCCACTGGTCGGTGGCCACGCCGAATCGCGCCGCCATACGGTCAATCTCGGCCGCGACTTCGTCGGTCGTGACGGTGATGCCCTTGGCCTGGCACGCATCCGAGATCAGATGCTTGTTGAGCAGACTCTCGAGCGTTTCCTTGCCATAATGCCGCAGCGCCTCACGGGCCAAATCGTTACGCGAGATCTGTTCGCCGTTGACGGTTGCCACAATCGCCGGCTTCTCGGGCGGTTGTTGAGCAGCAGGCTTTTCCAGACCTTGCTTCGCAGCGGTCTTGGCATCGATCACCGGGCCACTGGCGGTCGCCGCACCGGGACCGAAGACCATTCGCAAAGCGACGCAAGCCACGACGACGGCAACGCCGCCGACCATCCAACCAAGCCGACTCACGTAGCGACGCGGGGGCAACGACTCGTTGGCAACACGCTGCTGGGACATGACGGTCTCTCCATAAACCGATGAACACCGTGGACCGATGAGCAATCCATTGCTCGCGGGATTGGTCCAGAGTTTCTAGGGGTGCGGGAGTATAGGAATGCTCGGCGAGAGGGTCAAGACAAGTCGCCCGAGTGCTAGCAGCGAGAAGAGCCATGCCTAGTGTAGTGTCTCACGCTGTTGGGGTTTTATCTAGAACGGCACGTGCGCGGCGAACTTTGGCGAGGATTTCGTCGGGCAGTGCTTTCCAAAACATGCCTTGTGCTTGCTCGTTGTGAGCTTCGACGTATTCGACGATG
>JAEUIL010000646.1 GCA_016794255.1 Planctomycetaceae bacterium
GCTCGGTAAAGCGTCACGCGATACTCGCCCGGGGCCAGATCGGCGTACACCGCACCGGTGGCTCGCGACCGAACCTCGCTCGATCGGCCATCGCGTTGAAATTCGAGCAACACCTCGGGCAAGGCGACATACCGCTCGTCACTCACGTAGCCGATCAAAGTCATGCGTTCACCCGCCTCAGCCGAATTCGCCAGATTTTTGGCATCGCGTTCACGAGAAAACCTCCCGAACT
Source organism: Planctomycetaceae bacterium (assembly GCA_016794255.1). Taxonomy (GTDB): domain Bacteria; phylum Planctomycetota; class Planctomycetia; order Pirellulales; family PNKZ01; genus JAEUIL01. The sequence goes on from JAEUIL010000646.1 coordinate 233, forward strand.
CTGGCGAGTTCGGCTACAAAGCCGTCGCGAACTTACTTGTTCGCGTCGAGATAAATCATCCGCAACTGATGCAAAGCCCCGCCGAGCAACTGGGTCTCCTCGGGAGCGCGGTTCCCCTCAGTCTTGGCTTCGAGCACTTCGAGCGTATCGATCAAGTGCTTGGCGAACGGCAGATTGGCCTCGGCTTTGTTCGTCGCCGGGTTGACCATTTGACCGAGCGCGACCAGCGCCTGCGTGGCGAGCGTCGAGACCAGCACGTTCAACGACGCGGGAGGAAACTTGACGTTTTCGGCCGGGGTGTCAGCCATGAGTGGTGCCCTGTGCAGTTGGTTGATTAGTCGTGTAGCCGGGTCCTGCGATTCAACGAGCGGTTAACCCGTCTCCACCGCTCGTTCGGCTCGCGCTTGTTTGCGTTCGATCGCGGCTCCGATAAACCCGGCGAACAACGGCTGGGCCTTGATCGGCTTGGACTTGAACTCCGGGTGGAACTGCACGGCCAAGAACCACGGATGCGACGGCAACTCGACGATTTCGACCAGCGAGCCGTCGGGACTTGTGCCCGCGAACAACAGGCCGTGCGCGGCGAACTGTTGACGGTACACGTTGTTGAATTCATAGCGATGCCGGTGGCGCTCGCTGATCGTCGTGCTGCCGTAACAGGCCGCGGCCCGGCTCGTCGGATCGAGCGACGCTTCGTACGCCCCCAATCGCATGGTGCCGCCCAGGTCGGTGATCGTCTTTTGCTCGTCGAGCATGCAGACCACCGGGTGCGGCGTGTCTTTGCTGAACTCGGTCGAATGCGCGTTCTCCAAATGCACGACGTTCCGGGCAAACTCGATCACGGCGCACTGCATGCCCAGGCAGATGCCGAAGAACGGAATGTTGCGCTCCCGGGCGAAACGAATCGCTTCGACCTTCCCCTCGATGCCGCGCTCGCCAAAACCGCCGGGGATCAGCACGCCGTCGAAGCCCGACAGCAGCCGTTCGGGACCCTCGGTCTCGACCAACTCGGCTTGAATCCGCTGCACGCGCACCTGGGCGTGATGGTGCATCCCGGCGTGATCGAGCGATTCGTAGATGCTCTTGTACGCATCGCGATGCTCGGCGTACTTGCCGACCACGGCGATGCTGATTTCATGTTGCGGGTTGCGGAGCCGATGGAGCAAGTCCTTCCAATCGTCGACCTGCGGCGGTCGCGTTTGCAGGCCAAGTCGTCGCACAATCGCCGCATCGAGCCCACTGGTGTGCAAACTCAGCGGCACCTCGTAAATCGAGAAGTCCTTGTCCTTTTCCTCAATGACCGAATCGAACGACAGATTGCAGAACAGGGCGATCTTTTCACGATCTTCGCGACTGATCGTGCGTTCGGTGCGGCAGATGAGAATGTCGGGCTGAATACCGATCTGCCGCAGCTGACCCACCGAGTGCTGAGTCGGCTTGGTCTTCAATTCGCCCGCGGCTTTGAGATACGGCACGAGCGTGAGGTGGATGTAAACGCAGTTCTCTTTGCCCACGTCGAGCGAAAACTGGCGGATCGCTTCTAGAAACGGTTGGCTTTCGATGTCGCCGACCGTGCCGCCAATTTCGGTGATGACGATGTCAACGTCGTCCGTGGCCAGCTTGGCGATGCACTCTTTGATCTCGTTGGTGATGTGCGGAATCACCTGCACGGTCTTGCCGAGAAACTCGCCGCGGCGTTCCTTGTTGATGACCGACTGATAAATCTTGCCGGTCGTGTAATTCGAGTCGCGGGTCAGCTTGCTGTTGGTGAACCGCTCGTAGTGTCCCAGGTCGAGATCGGTCTCGGCACCGTCGTCGAGCACGTACACCTCACCGTGCTGGTAGGGGCTCATCGTGCCGGGGTCGACATTGATGTACGGATCGAGCTTCTGCATCCGCACGCGGAGCCCGCGCCGTTCGAGCAGCATGCCCACGCTGGCGCTGGTGAGTCCTTTGCCGAGCGAGCTGACGACGCCGCCGGTCACAAAGATGTGCTTGGCCATAGACGCAGGGTACCTCGCGACGGTCGGGACGGTCCAAACCCTCGATTGTCGAGCCAAGCAGACGTTCGTCAATAGCCCGACCATGGGTCGCGAAAACGTGCCTATCCGCCCACGTGAGAGGCCTTATAATTCGCTGTTCCGCTGCCATCTTTCGACCCCGAGCGACCCATGTCCGATTATCCGCACGAATATCTGCAGGGGATCGCGTTTTTTAACGACTGCGAGTTCTTCGAGGCTCATGAAGCCTGGGAGGAACTGTGGCAGGAGGACCGCAGCGATTCGCGGAAGTTTTTGCAGGGGTTGATCCAGGCGGCCGTCGCCCTGCACCACTTCGGCAACGGCAATCTCCGCGGGGCGAAAAAAGTCTATTTCGGTGCCCGTGGCTATCTCGAACACTATCGGCCCCGGCATTGGGGGCTCGACCTGGACAAGTTTCTCGGCGAGATGGCGAGTTGCTTTGCGGAAATCGCCGCCAGTGGTGAGGATATACCGAAGATCGAGATCGTGCCGGATTTAATCCCCGAGATTCATCTCGATCCGCCAGCAGCCGCCGAGCCCGCGTAGTTCGGTTGGTCTTCTGGGGCCGCGAGAATATAATCAAGTTTGTCTCGCGTCCCATCCTCTTAGCTCGGATCGCTTGTGGAGAACACGCACTTGCTGCCCGACGATTTCAACGGCCGGGCGAGGCTTTTTCCGCTGCCGAATGTCGTGCTGTTCCCGCATGTGCTGCAACCGCTGCACGTGTTCGAGCCCCGGTACCGTGAGCTGACTATCGACGCGCTCGCCACCGACCAGTTGATTGCGATGGCGCTGCTCGAGCCGGGTTGGGAGAAAGACTACGAAGGTCATCCCCCGGTGAACTCGACGGCCTGCCTGGCCAAGATCGTCAGTCATCAGCGGCTCGACGACGGGCGGTACAATCTGCTGCTCGCCGGTCTGCACCGGGTGCAAATCGTCCGCGAGATCAAATCGACCAAGCCATTTCGCACCGCCGAGGTTAAGGTCATCGAGGATCAATACCCGCTGTTGGGCGAGCCGTTGCGGCCGATGCTGTTTCGCAAGCTGATCGACGAGTTCGTCAAACGCTTCTTGCCGAAAACGCCCGAGGCTCGTGCCCAAATCGAGCAACTGCTCGGCTCCGAGATCCCGTTGGGACCTGTGACCGATATCATCAGCTACACGCTCGATTTGGCCATGGCCCAAAAGCAAGAACTGCTGGCGCAACCGGATGTCGATCGCCGGGCGGT
>JAEUIL010000625.1 GCA_016794255.1 Planctomycetaceae bacterium
CGGTGCGTGATCAGGTGCAGGTCGGCGCGTCGCCCACGGATTGGCCCGCGTATGGCGCGGTGGTGACGAAGTTTACTCCCGGCGTGAGTCAGGTGCCCGTCGCGGTGCAGTTGCCGCACTATGCGTTCGATCAGATCTATCGTTGTCCGGGCCAGACCGGCGGTTTGCTCGGCAGCGCGTACGATCCGCTGGTCGTAGCTCGCGATCCGAGCCAGCCGGGCTTCGAGGTCGACGAGTTGTCGTTGCGCATCGACGCCCAACGCCTGGAACAACGGCAACAATTGTTGCACTTGGTCGACGCTCGATTTCAAACGCTGGAGCGCGACGCCGAGTTGGTCAATCGCGACAACCATTACGGCCGAGCATTCTCGATGCTCACATCGTCACGTGCCCGGCGAGCGTTTGATCTGGAGCAAGAAGATGCCCGGACGCGCGATCGGTATGGGCGACATAAGACGGGGCAGACGTTGCTCTTGGCTCGCCGGTTGGTCGAAGCGGGCGTGCGATTCGTGACCTGTTTCTCGGGCTCGAATCCGGGCGACGGTTGGGACACGCACAAGGACAACTTCAACCGGATGCGTAACACGTTGATGCCGCCCGAGGACCAGGGCTTCTCGGCGTTGATCGAAGATCTCGACGCGCGGGGATTGCTCGACGAGACGCTGGTCGTGTGGTCGGGCGAGTTTGGTCGCAAGCCGCACATTGGTCAGCCGAACCCGGCGGTGAACAACATCGGGCCCGGCGGACGCGATCACTGGCCGCAATGTTACTCGTTGGTCTTTGCCGGCGCCGGTGTCCACCGCGGCATGATCTACAGCGACAGCGATCGCCACGGTGAGTATCCCCGGTCGAATCCGCACTCACCGGGAGATTTAGCGGCGACGATTTTTGCCGCGCTCGGCATCGATCCAGCCGCTGAGATCCACGATCAGCAAGGACGACCGTTTCGCTTGGCGGATGGGCAGCCGATCAGCGGTATATTCGCGTAACTGACCAACCACGAACCGGTAGCAAAGCGACCGGCTTGGGTGACTGCTCGGAGATTAACCGAGCAGCTTCAACAACACGGTCGGCAGAATGCCGCCGTTGCGGTAATAGTCGCGTTCGACCGGCGAATCGATCCGCACGGTCGCTTCGAACTCTTTCACCACGCCGTCCTTGCCCGTGGCCCGCACCTTGATGCGGCTCCGCGGCTTGGTTTGGTCGTTGAGGTCGGGAATGTCGAACGTCTCTTCGCCGGTCAGGCCGAGCGAGGCGGCGTTCTGCCCTGGCAGGAATTCAAGCGGTAACACGCCCATGCCGACCAGATTGCTACGGTGGATGCGCTCGAAGCTCACGCAGATCACGGCTTTCACGCCCAGCAACTGCGTCCCCTTGGCGGCCCAATCGCGGCTCGAACCGGTGCCATACTCCGCGCCGGCAATCACCACGAGCGGCGTGCCGTCGGCCTGATACTTCATCGAGGCGTCGTAAATTGCCATTTGCTCGCCCGTAGGCAGATACCGGGTCACGCCCCCCTCGATGCCCGGCACCAACTGATTGCGAATGCGAATATTCGCGAACGTACCACGAGTCATGACGCGATCGTTGCCGCGCCGCGCGCCGTAGCTGTTGAAATCAACCGCCGGCACGCCGTGCTCGACGAGGAACTTGCCGGCCGGACTCTTGGCCGAGATGTTGCCCGCGGGCGAAATATGGTCGGTCGTGACCGAGTCCCC
>JAEUIL010000654.1 GCA_016794255.1 Planctomycetaceae bacterium
TTGCCGCGCTCGACGAGTATGGCCATCGACTGGGACTCGCGTTCCAGATCTATGATGACCTGCTCGACGTGCAAGGCGACGAGTCGGCCGTGGGCAAGCGTGTGGGCAAGGATGTGGAGCGTGGCAAACTAACCTTCCCCGGCTTGCTTGGCATCGACGAGAGTCGTCGCCGCGCCGAGCAACTCGTGGGCGAGGCCATTGCGGCGCTAGCGCTGTTCGGATCGGCCGGTGAGCCGCTCGAAGCGCTGGCCCGTTACGTGATGGAAAGGGACCGCTGAAAGATGGATGAACTGCTGTCCAAAATCGAATCGCCGCGCGACCTGCGTGGGATGAGCATTCTGCAACTTGAGCAACTGGCTCAAGAAATGCGATCCGTCCTAACGCGCTTGGTCGAGACCCGCGCTGCCCATTTCGCCTCGAATTTGGGCGTGGTCGAGCTGACGCTGGCGCTGCACACTGTGTACGATTTTGCCCGCGATCGGCTCATCTGGGACACCGGGCACCAATGCTATCCGCACAAACTGATCACGGGCCGCTATCCGCTCTTTGAGTCGATGCGCGTCCGCGGCGGACTGATGGGCTATCCCAATCCGCAAGAGAGCGACTACGACCTGTTCATGACCGGTCACGCGGGTTGCAGCGTCTCGACCGTGCTGGGTCTCAAGTCGGGCGACGATCTGCAACCGGGCGAAGAAGATCGCCACGCGGTCGCGGTCATTGGCGACGGCGCGTTTCCCTCGGGCATCGTCTACGAGGCGATGAACAACGCCGGCGGATTGAAGAAGAATCTGCTCGTGATCTTGAACGACAACAAGATGTCGATCTGCCCGCGCGTCGGTGGGTTGGCCGAGTATCTCGATCGGCTGCGAACCAATCAGTGGTACGACTCGCTCAAGCACGAGGTGGTCAAGGCGCTGAACAATGTGCCGGTGATTGGCGAGCCGATCGAGAAGCTCCTGCGGCAAATGAAAGAGAGCGTCAAGGCGGGACTCCACGGCGGCATGCTGTTTGAAGAACTCGGCTTCCGCTATATGGGCCCCATCGACGGCCACAACCTGGCGCACTTGATCAAATATCTGAAGCTGGTCAAAAGCATCGAGGGGCCCGTGCTACTGCACGTGGTCACCGAGAAGGGGCGCGGCTTCGAGCCGGCCGAGAAAGACCCGGTTTTCTTCCACACCCCCGCGCCGTTTGTGTGTGGCAGCGACGGTCAACTCTCGATCAAGAAGAGTTCCAGCCGGGCCTACACGAACGTGGCCAGCGACGCGATCTATCAACAGATGGAAGCGAATCCGAAGGTCGTGACCCTGACCGCCGCCATGTGCCAGGGAAACAACCTCGAGAAGATTCGCGACAAGTTCCCCGACCGCTTCTTCGACACCGGCATCTGCGAGTCGCACGCCGTTGCGTTCGCGGCCGGGCAAGCCAAGGCCGGGCTGCGACCGATTGTCGATATCTACAGCACCTTCCTGCAACGTAGCTACGACCAGATTTTCCAGGAAGCGGCGCTGCAAAATCTGCCCGTAACGTTCTTGCTCGACCGCGCCGGACTGACCGGGCCCGACGGTCCCACGCACCATGGCATGTTCGACCTCGCTTACATGCGCGTGTTCCCGAACATGGTGGTGATGGCCCCCGGCGACGAGCAAGACCTGCCCGCGATGCTCGACTTTGCCTTGAAGTTTGACGGCCCGTGTTCGCTGCGCTATCCGAAGGCGGTGAGCGAGTCGATCGAGCGGAGTTTCGCGCCGATTGAACTTGGTCGCGCCGAGGTGATCGACTGGGGGCACGACGGCATGATCATCGCCTGCGGTTCGCTGTTGTCGAACTGTCTCAAGGCGGCCGAGACGTTGCGGCAAGAAGGGCTCGATGTCGGCGTGATCAACGCCCGGTTCGTCAAGCCGCTCGATACCGAGACGTTGCTCCGTGCGATCGAGTCGAGCGAGTTCGTCATCACGGTCGAAGAAGGCTGTCTGCAAGGGGGCTTCGGTTCCGCGCTGCTCGAGGCCGCGTCCGACGCCGGTCTGTCGACGAGTCACGTGCGGCGGTTGGGCGTGCCCGATCGGTGGGTCGAGCACGGCGATCGCAACGAGTTGCTCGCCGACTTGCAGCTCGACGCCGACGGCATTACCCGGTTGGCCCGCGAGTTAGCCGGCAACCGCATGCTCGCCCCGAAACACGATCCCCGCCGGGCACACTAAGCGGGTTAACTCCGCCATGTTCACGAAGATTTGGCGAGCCGGCTGTGCTTAATGCACGTGATGGGCTCGATTTGCACGTCGGGACAGCGTCCGTTAGGCTGACGGGCGAGCGTAACTTAAACGGTGCGGCGCGATCTTCTTGCGAGGGGCCCATGGGCGAAAATCCAGACATCAATCCGTACGCCGCGCCGGAGACGCCGGTTGTCCCGTTCGTCGTTCCTAGTCAGATCAGCGACGCGGAATCCATCCGGCGAAAGTTTCTGAACCATGAGATGAACATCAAATCGTGCGGGACGCTGTACCTGCTCGGCGGCATCCTCTTGATGGTTTCGATGTTCTTCCTCTTGGTCGGCTTTATCAGCCGAACGAACTCGGGCCTGGGTCCCGGCGAGATGATCGCCTTCCTGCCCCTGCTTGGCATGGTGGGTTTGGCGTTAGCCGTAGGCTGGGGATTGCAGAAGCTTCGGCCTTGGGTCAAAGTTCCGGCGGCGATTTTGGCCGTGCTGAATCTCCTGAACATACCCATCGGCACGCTTCTCGGCGTTGCGGTTCTCTACTTCGTCTTCAGTGCCAAGGGAACCTACTGCTTCTCGCCCGAGTACCAGGAAATTATTCGCCAGACGCCGCATGTCAAACTCAAGACGTCGTGGCTCGCTTGGTTGGCGCTGGGGCTGATTGTGATCATCCTGATCGCGGCACTGATGGGAATTGCCGTTCGCGGATAAACCCAAGTCACAGCTGGCCCAACACTGACCAAGCCTTCCCGCTCGAACGGAGTGGCTGCTTTCGCGATGTCGTCAACAT
>JAEUIL010000662.1 GCA_016794255.1 Planctomycetaceae bacterium
CGAAGCTTGGTGCGATCGATTCGACGAGAATACCCGCAAGTGGCTTCGCTCGACGGTCGCGTCGCTCGATGCGAATGGCGAGCCGGTGCTGACTTACGAGGCGGTCGACACTTCGCTCATCACCCCGCGACCACGGCTGTACGGTCTGGTGGGGGCGGAAGTGATCGAAGAGGTGTGGAAGGCGCGTCAGGCCGCGAAACCAGCGAGCACCAACGGCAACGGTTCCGCTCACGCTCCGGTTGCCGCCGCTGCCAGTTAATCAATAATCCCTGTAGAAACGATCGCCGTAGACCACGCGGTAGCTTGCGATTTCAAGCACTCCCGCGAGTCGATTGAAAACACCAATTTCCGATAGGTTAGCCGTTATGGATCACGGTCATCACGACAGTCACGCTCACGAGTCGAACGGTCACGCCAGCCACGGATCGGGCGGTCACGGCCACGCATCCACCTTCAGCGTCCGCATCTTGCGGCAAGATGGCCCGGGCGAGGCGAGCTATTGGGAACGGCATGTCATCGAACGCGAAAATGACATGAACGTGATCAGCGTGCTGCAACGGGTCGCCGCGAAGGCCGAGAATGCCGAGGGGCACAAGGTCGCGCCCGTCGCCTGGGATTGCAACTGTCTCGAGGAAGTCTGCGGCGCGTGTACGATGGTGATCAACGGTCGCACGCGGCAGGCTTGTTCGGCGCTCGTCGACAGATTGCTGGCCGATAACCCCGGCGAGATCGAACTGCGTCCGATGAGCAAGTTCCCCGTACTACGCGATCTGATGGTCAACCGCGCCCGGTTGTTCCGCAGTCTGCAAAAGGTCAAAGCCTGGATCCCGGTCGACGGTTACTACAACATGGGCCCCGGCCCGCGTCAGTCGCCCGAGGAACAGCAGCGGGCCTATCCGCTCTCAGAGTGCATGAGCTGCGGTTGCTGTCTCGAAGCTTGTCCGCAGTTCAACAAGGTTGAGTTGACCCGCCGCGATGGCGAGACCGAGGAGCAATTCCGCGCTCGGGAGAAGCAAGAGTTCGATCGCAACTTCGTCGGCGCTCATGCGATCAGCCAAGCAATGTTATTCAACGCCCATCCGACGGGCCAGATGAACGCTGGCGAACGGCTGGACGCGTTGACGGCCGAGGGTGGCATTCAGATGTGCGGCAATGCTCAGAACTGCGTTGCCGTCTGTCCCAAGTCGATCCCGCTGACCACGTCGATTGCCCGGGCGGGTCGAGCCGCGACGTTGCACGCCGTCAAGAAGTTCTTTGATCGCTAGCCGATCGCTCTCTGAGCCTTTCACGGACGATCGTGCCGCATGTTTCCCTTTAGCGACAACGTCCCTCGCCTGCGGCCGCCGATCATCACGTATCTGCTGATCATGGCCAACGTCTGGATGTTCATGATCGGCCTGCGGCTGCCGGAAGAAAAACGCTCGCTGCTGGCGTATCAGCACGGGTTCATCCCGTTGCGACTACATCAGCTGGTCCGGCCCGAGCCGTTGCAAATCACGATGCCCGAGGTGGTGTTCGACCGTCGCCTCAAACGCGAGATCCGGCGCGATGTGGCGATTCGCTTCAACGCGGAGCCGAAGCCAATCGTGTTGTCGTTGCTGACCTACATGTTTTTGCATGGCAGTTGGCTGCACTTGATCGGCAACATGTGGATGCTGTGGATTTTCGGCGATAACATCGAGGATCGCTTGGGACACGTCGGGTATTTGGTCTTTTATCTGCTCGGCGGCATTCTGGCCGCGCTCGGACATTGGCTCAACGGCCCAAGCAGCGAGATCCCCGTCATCGGCGCCAGCGGAGCAATCGCGGCGATCCTCGGCGCTTATGCCGTCACTTGGCCTTGGGCGCGAGTCAAAACGTTGGTGGTCCTGGTGATCTTTATCACGGTCGTCGAACTGCCCGCGTTGTTCGTCTTGGGCATTTGGTTCGTCACGCAGCTGCTCAATGCTCGCGCCGAAATCGCCTTGGGTACGAGTGGCGTCGCCTGGTGGGCGCACATCGTCGGGTTCCTGGTCGGTGCGTTGTTCATGCCCGTGCTCCGCGGCGACGATAACGAGACTATCGAGGCGGAAGTCGTTTCTTAGTCGAGGCTCGGTTTTTACACCAAGGTGTTGTTCGTGGGACGTCGCGCGTTACGAAGACTTCCGGAAGGCTTGAACTACGACCGCTGGTATCGCACGGTCGAGCAACTGCCGCAACCTTGGGACAACGCGGCGTTGTTCGCGCGCGAAGCGCCGCTCGAGGTCGAATTGGGCAGCGGCAAGGGGCTGTTCATGTCCACGGCGAGTGTGGCCCGTCCCGATACGAACTTTCTCGGCCTTGAAGTCGCGGTTAAGTACGCGCAGCACTCGGCTGTGCGCCTTGCCCGGTTGAACGTTGATAACGCAGTGATGGTAGGGGGCGACGGCTTGCGAGTCTTTCGTGAATACCTGCCGACGGAGCGCGTAGCGGCCGTGCATGTCTACTTCCCCGATCCTTGGTGGAAGAAACGTCATCGCAAACGCCGCGTGGTCAATGAACTCTTTTTGCGTGATGCGATGCGCGTGCTGGTTCCCGGCGGCTCGTTGCACTTGTGGACCGATGTCGAGGAGTATTTTCAGTCTTCGCTCGAATTGTTTAGCCAAACGCCGTTCATCGGTCCGCTACCGGTCGCTGAGCACACACCGGAGCACGATCTCGACTATCGCACGCACTTTGAACGTCGCAAGCGTCAGGACGGCTTGCCGATCTATCGCAGTGAGTTTCGCAAGCCCGAGGGGGAGATCGTCTGGCCGAAATTGCCCGACCCACCGGCGGAATCTGCCGCTAGCGACGCGGACTGAGTCGGGACACCCACCGTAAACTCGCGGATTCTCGCCGATCTTCGTTCTGGTACGCCTCTTGCATCAGCGAGCTGCACCGCCCGCCTGCATGATGCAGACGACGGGCTCGCATCTTCACGGCAAGAGGTTCATCGATGGAAATCCGCGGCTTGAGTAACCCGCTGGCAACGCTCTTGGGACAACGCAAGGCCGTCGAGCCAAGCCAGGACCCACTGGCCGCTTTACCCGCGGCATCAACCGACTCTAGCGCCGCTGCCGGGTCGCTCCTCGACGAAATCCTCGCCGATTACGATCTGCATCGCATCACGCCGCAGAAGTTTAGCGAACTGATCGACCGTCTGAAGTCGGTCGACATTCTATCGGCGCGTGACCATCAGCAGCTCAATCAACTGCGGCAAGCACTCGACTCGGCCGGCCTCGACGCCGATCAGTCGCTCGATCTGCTCAGCTTCATTCGCTCAAAACTCGACGAATCGCGGCAGAGTCTCGCCGCCGCCCAAGCGAACGACGATCCGAGCCAACTCTCCGCCCTCGAAGCGACCGTCAAACTCGCTCAGGACCAGTCCGACTGGCTGAACAAACTCGACGCCGCCAAACGCGATCGTCCCTTGGGCGGTCTCGATGCCAAGGTTTAGCCCCCAAACCACGCACGCTACCCGAGCCACAAACCAATCTTTACGGCCTCCTGATTGCGAGTCGCCACGCACGCATCTATCCTGGGGCGATTGTGTGCTGACGAGTATTCGTTTTCGAGCGGGGTTCTGCGTTCATGCCTCAATTGATAAGTTTCTGCGGGCTGATCGTGATGGTGTTAATCGCCTGGGGGCTCAGTGCCCATCGCACCAAGGTGAGTTGGCGCGTCGTCGTAGGCGGGTTGCTGCTTCAGTTTATATTCGCCGCGCTGACGCTCAAGACCGCCTGGGGACACGATCTGTTCGATCGCTTGGGCGAGGGGATCAACGCTCTGATGGCGTTCTCAGAGAAAGGGAGCGATTTTGTCTTCGGCATCAATCCGCGCGCTGGCGACGAAGGGCTGCCATCGCGACCGACGATTTTTCGTACCGTGGCCTTCGGCGTGCTGCCGACGATCGTGTTTTTCTCGGCGCTCATGTCGGTGTTGTACCACGTGGGCATCATGCAATGGGTCGTGCGCATCATGGCCGTGATCATGCAGCGCACGTTGGGAA
>JAEUIL010000675.1 GCA_016794255.1 Planctomycetaceae bacterium
CGGCGGCGTGGATCGAGGAGCACCTGCCGCAAGCGATCGAGCTGTATCGACACTTCCACAGCCATCCCGAGCTGTCGTTTCATGAAGAGCAGACCGCGGCGCGGTTCGCCGCAGAGCTTCGCGACATCGGTTGTGAGGTGACGACCGGCGTCGGTGGTCACGGCGTGGTCGGCATTCTGGAAAATGGCGAGGGACCGCGGCTGATGTTGCGGGCCGATCTCGACGCCTTGCCCGTCAGCGAAGAGACCAACTTGGTCTACGCCTCAAAAGTCCGCGCCAAAGACGACTCGGGCAAAGAGACCGGCGTGATGCACGCCTGCGGCCATGACATTCACATGACCAACCTGCTCACCTCGGCCCGGTACTTGGCCAAGCACAAGCAGCGCTGGCGCGGCACGCTCATGTTCATCGGCCAACCTGCCGAGGAAAAGGGGGGCGGCGCTCAAGCGATGCTCAACGACGGGCTGTTCAAGAAGTTTCCGAAGCCCGACATGGCGTTGGCGTTGCATGTCGACAGCACGTTGGCCGCCGGCAAGATCGGCTATCGCGCCGGATACGCGCTCGCCAACGTCGACAGTGTCGACATCACGGTCAAAGGTCGTGGCGGTCACGGTGCCTATCCGCACGGGGCGATCGATCCGGTGGTCATCGCCGCGCATCTGATCTTGGACCTGCAAACGATCGTGAGTCGCGAGATCAAGCCGACCGAACCGGCCGTGATCACGGTGGGCTCGATCCACGGGGGCACCAAGCACAACGTGATCGGCGACACCTGCCATTTGCAATTGACCGTGCGTTGCTATTCGCCTACGGTTCGGAAGCACTTGCACGAAGCGATTGAACGGAAGGCCAAAGCGGTGGCGATGAGCCACAAAGCACCGGAGCCTAAGGTCGAGTTCTCCGACGGCACTCCGGCGATGTTCAACGACGAGAAACTGGTCGAGCGTGTCGTGCCGACTTTTGAGCGTGTCCTGGGCGAAAAGGCGGTGGTGCAGACCGATCCGTCGATGGGGGGCGAGGATTTCAGCGAATACGGCTTGGCCGGGGTGCCGATCTTCATGTACTGGCTGGGCAGCGTCGATGAGCAACGCTTGTCGGGCTACAAACGCGTGGGGCAAGCGGCGCCGTCGTTGCACTCGCCGCTCTACTATCCTGATTCTGAAGCGACGCTGCGTACCGGCGTGATCTCAATGTGCTCGGCCGTGTTGGATCTCTTGCCGGTGAAGGCGAAATGATGCGCGGCTGGCTTCCCTGGTTGATACTGTATGCGGTGCTGATGGGGGCACTCATCGCCGGTTTATTTCAGGCTCGCCAATTGGTACTCGCTTCGCTCGACACGCCTGCGGCACTCGAAGATTGGCAGCAGTGGAAAAGCGAAACTGAAAAGGCAGCCGAGGGAAAGGGGCCGATCAAACGTAAGGCGGTTCGCGCCACGGAACCGGCTCTGTTGATCATGTTGCGTGATCGATTTACCGCGGTGGTCGTGGGGTTGAGCGTCTTTACGTCGCTGCTCTATTTCTTCGGTGTAATCGTTATTCGCGGCATGTTCGGTACTCGCGGCGGCTTGCCGAGCGGCGAGGCGTGACTTGCGTTTGCGTGTATCGCAATTCAGGCTCGTCGGACTATCCTAGACACATGCCCTCGCAGCCACCTCCCATTGAAAGTCCACCGCGTCCGACGCTGAGTGCCGTGACGGTTCGCTGGCAATATCGACCTTGGGTCGACGCTCCATGGTTGGTCGGCGGTCTGATATTGCTGGCCGTGTTGACGCGCTTCGTGATTCTGCGCGAGACGCAACGCGAACTCGATGCTGCACTCGCCGCGGCGCTGATGTTGCTGGCCGGATGGCGGAGCTTGATGCCAACCAAATTCGAGGCGGGCCCCGCGGGCTTCAAGGTCGATACGCTCTTGCGGCGGAAACGAATTGCATGGCGAGACATTGAGCGGATCGAAGTCGGTCGGGCCGGCGTGTTCTTGATTCCGCCCGGGTCGAGTTGGGGCTGGTGGCGAGGCTTGTACATTCCCTGGATCAACCGTCGCGACGATGTTCTGGCCATGGTCCGACAGTGCGGCCCACGCCTGATTTCATCCGACGCTCCGGACTTGACGTGATAGGTAAACACTGGTGAGGACACGACTTGCGATGGCCAGAACCGCCTCATCAAGCGGACTGCCCAGGGTCGAATTCGCCCGCAACTCGGCCAGCTCCGGCAAGTGCTGCACCTGGACACGCCCCCGCCCTCTAGCAAAATCGCAAAAGATTCTGTAGAATCTGAGTTAACGCTTCCCAATGGCGGGGGAACTTGGATAGAATCCACAAACCTTTTCATGTGAAAGGGACGTGCTTCGGCTAGTTCGACGTGAATGACCCCGTTCGGTGGTCAGCCGAGGTTACGCCCCGCGAGTCATGTCTGTTGATCGCTCTCAAGTTGGAAATTGCGCGCGTCCTGCGTCTCTGGCGGCATTCTATCGAATGTTGACGTTGGGGTTTGCGGCGAGGTTGCCACTTGAGTGGGGGTCGCACGTTGCATTGCACGGTGACTTGCTCGGCGAACTTTTGCGTCGCAATTTGGCGCACCTCCGCAGGTGCATCCATACCTATCAAACTTAACCATCGCCGCGTGTTCGCTTGAAGATTCGTTGCCCGAGGGGGGCAACGTCGCAGGCACCGCACAACGCGATGGAAGCACGAGGTCGACGAGATGATTCAACTAACTGTTGGTAAGCGCGACATCGAGGCAGATGTGAAAACCGATGACAAGCCAGACCTGAACGTGCCGGACAAGATCATTGGCGAATTGGTCAAGATCTTCAAACTGCTCTCGGACGAGACCCGTCTGCGGATTTTGTTCTATTTGACTCGCACGCCTGAGTTGCATGTCCGCGCCTTGTGCGAGCTGCTCGATCAAAGTCAGCCGGCGGTGAGCCATCACCTGGCCTTGCTGCGACTTGAAAAGCTGATCGAATCGCGCCGCGACGGCAAGCACAATTTCTATCACCTCGTGCCCGAGCGGTTCGAGCAGTTGCTCGATCTTGTGTTTGGCGATGTCCCCTCGGATCAACGCCGCGTTCGATTTGAGAGTTACGTGTTGGCGTATTCACCGGCGACGTAAGCGATCAATCGTTTACCGTCGCTTGAGCCAACGCACGATCCGCGCGGCCAATTCACTATGGCAGCCGGTGTAGACGTGGTCGCCGTCGGCGATCACCTCGACCGTGATCGGTTTGCCCGTCTGAGCCAGTTCTTCCCAGCGCTCGGGCATTCCCGCAAAGGCCGCCCCGCGCAGCTCACGTTGCCCAAAGGTGCACAACATCGGCACCTTTAACCGCGGCGCGTGCTTGAGCAGATCGTAACGCTCCTCGCGGCCGTACTTGTCGATGTAACCACTGGCCGTGATCGTGTAGGGAATGGGAAACGTCACCTCGATCAATGTTTCGGGCCGACCCGCGGCCACGAGCGCCTCGGCTCGGCTCAAGTCGCTCTGGAACAACGCCCCGTGCGGCGAAGCGACGAACGCGCTGTACACGAGCCGCGGCGCCGAGACCGCCACCACGCAGGTCACCTGCGGGTGCGGATCGCACGCTTGACTGTAGATCGCTTTCAAGCCCCCCATGCTGTGACCAAGCAGTGCCACACGCGACATGCCGCGCACCGCGAGCCAATCAAGCCACGCCCGCACATCGTGCCGGCACTCGTCGATTTGTTCGTAAGCCGCGCCAATCAGCCGGCGTTGACCGAGGGCACTTACGGCTGTGGCGAGATCATGGCCCCGAGTGTTCACAGCGAGCGCTGGCAAGCCGGCCTCAGCAAACCGAGGGATCAAGCCGTGCCACAAGGACGAACTGTAAAAGTTGCTCCCCGTTCCGTGCAGCAGCAACACGGCGTCGATGTTCACACTTGGCTGAGCGGACGCCGGATGCCACGCGCCATGCAGCTTAATGCCGTCGCTCGTCATCGCGGCCACGAGTTCACACGACAAGCCTGCTTGTCCCGCGCTCATTTTGCAACTCGCGGCGGAGTGATGAGCGACACCACGATCAGTGTCAAGAATCCGAGCGGAATCGTGACGATGCCGGGCTGCGAGAACGGCACGATCGATTCACTCGGCGGCAAGCCGTAGATGTCTTTGTACGCCTGGGCACTGAGCAGAATCCAACCGAGCGACGTGATCATGCCGACCCAAATCGCGGCGGTGATCCCTTGCTTGGTGGTTCGTGGCCAGAACAACAGCATCACCAACGACGGCAGATTCGCACTCGCGGCGACGTTGAACGCCCAACCGACCAAGAACGTCACGTTGAACTTCTCGAACACGATGCCCAAGACCATGGCGATCGCTCCGACCACCACGGCCGATAGTTTCGCCACGC
Source organism: Planctomycetaceae bacterium (assembly GCA_016794255.1). Taxonomy (GTDB): domain Bacteria; phylum Planctomycetota; class Planctomycetia; order Pirellulales; family PNKZ01; genus JAEUIL01. The sequence goes on from JAEUIL010000675.1 coordinate 4,372, forward strand.
GGATCTTGTCGTGATCGCTGAGATTCCATTGAAAGAAGCTGCTGGCCAAATCGTGGGCCACGGCACCCGCGGCGGCGAGAATCAGACCGCTGACCGTGCCCAGCACCGTCGTGAACGCAATCGCCGAGATCACGGCAAACGGCCATTCGCCGAAACTGCGTGCCAGCAGCGGAGCCGCCATGTTGGTATTGGTTGGATCGAGCGCCCCGCTCGTCATCGCTCCGAGACCCAAGAACAACGTCAACACATAAAAGAAACCGATGCTCGCAATGCCGATCACGGTGCTTTTCCGGGCCGATTCGCCATCCTTGACCGTGTAATAACGAATCAAGATGTGTGGCAGCGAGGCGGTACCGCAAAACAGAGCGAGCATCAACGACAGAAAGTCGAGTTTGTCGGTGAACTTCTCGCTGCGCACACCTTTGAACGTCGGACTGCCACCGGGGATCAACAAGTCGGCGCCGCTCATCTCGCGCGGATAATAGACGATCGTCGTCGTGCCGTCGACTTCCTTAATGGCCGCGTCGCGTTCCCAGGTGACCACGTCCGAACGTTGCAACGTGGCAAAGTATTCGAGGGGGCCCAACGCACCGGTCTGATCGACAGTGGCGGCGCTATCGTCGTCCGCTGCACGGATCTTCGTGATCTGTCCGACCGTGCGGAAGTCAGCTTGGCCCTCTCCCTTACCGTGTGGGAAGCCGTTGACCAGTTTCACCCCGTTCGACGTCGTCTCGTATTGAGCGAGTGCCACGGGAAACTCGGCGGGCGGTTTCAACTTACGCCAGATCGCAAGTTTGCCGGTGGTGGTGTCGCGTAGCCGCACATAAGGCAGTTTCTCCCACGGGCCCTCGGCCGGTAACAACACGTATTTGCCCTGCTGCGTGATCGCCGAGGAATCGTTGGCGACGGTATGCCGTTGAAACTTCGCATCGCCCGGCCGGGGATCGACACTCAACCCGCGTTGGAGAATCATCACCGTCAGAATCGCACAGAAGAAAACGAGCAGTGTCCCTTTGATGAACTGTACCCACGTGGTCGACACCATGCCGGCAGTCACCACGATCACGATCACAACGACGCCGACCGTCACCACACCCGCGGCATGCGGCAGCCCCAGCAGCGGCTTGATCAGCGTGCCGGCGCCGACCATCTGCGGAATCAGATAGAACACGCTCACAAACAGCGTGCTGATCGCCGCGGCGAGTTTGATGCCGCGCGACTGGAACTGGTTGTCGAGCGCGTCGGCAAACGTGAACTTGCCCATGCGTTTGAGCGGCTCGGCAATCACGAACAGGG
>JAEUIL010000685.1 GCA_016794255.1 Planctomycetaceae bacterium
CCATTGATCGGCGAGCGACTCGGCATTCACGCCCGACGGCGGCGCGACGCGAATGGCGGTCGTGCGGCCGAACCGGCTTTCCCACAACTTGCGACCCGTGGCGAGTGACACGAACGCCTTGGGCGTCGCGCGGTGCGTGTCCCAATATTGCTCGTCGATATCGTTCGGCTTCGTAGTGCGAACTCGTTTCGGATCGTAAGGGAACGGCGGATTCCAATCGGCGATCGAATCTTCATCGGTCACGCCTTTGAGTTCCGGCGTGAAATCGCGATCGGCGACAGCCCCGGTGAGATCGACGACCGCGTGCAGTCGCAGCGACACGGTCCGCTCGAGCACCTTGCCATGCGTGCTCTCGGGCTCGAAAAACTCGAGCTTGATCGGGTCGCCCGGCTGGAGTGTCACGCCCTGCTTGGCCAGATCGTCGTAGAGCCAGCGCGTGATCACGATCGTGTCATCGGGCAGCGTTGCGAGCGGCTTGCCATCGAGTCCGACGAAGGGACCCAGCGGCGCGGCGGCGAGCGGATCGAGGGCCGTGATCGTTGAATAAGCAACCTTGCCGCGATCACTCGGCCCGGCTTTGACGTAGTTAGCCAAGTACGTGAGAATTGGCTGAGCGGTGAGTTGCTGTTCCTTCACCAGTTTGTCGGCCGACTGATTCGCCGGCGCGTCGAGCAGCATGTGCTTGCTGCCGATGAGCAGATACTCGCCCTGGTCGCTGGTACGTTTGACCGGTTGCACGAAGAGTCCGAGATCGGCCAGCGATGGCTTCAAAGCGTCGGTCAACCGTTGGGCCACGCTCACGGCCGAGTCGTCGTTCGAGCCGGTGGCAAAAATCGCGTTCGCTTTGCCTTCTTGTTGCAAAGCGTTTTGCAACTCTTCGAGACCGACAAAGGCGTTGAGCGGCGCGACTTGATTAGGATGCAGACTGAATCGCCCCAGGCCCTCGGCGGGGATCACGGCTTTGACCTTGAGCCGCACGCTGGACGTGGTCTCGGTCTTGCGGCCGAGCGGACTGTCGCGGGGCACATCGCTGGGGACCGGCAAGCGCACGATGACATCTTGACCGGCCGTGGCGTTGAGTCCCCGCGCGAGCGGTTCGTTCAGAATGATTTCGCCCTTCGTGATCGTCGCGGCCAGATCGGCGGTGCCGCCCAGAGTTTTGAACTGATCGCAACCGAGGATCGTGACGCGATCGGCGCGGCGTTTGGCGTCTGGCTGCGTCAGAGTGCTTTGCAGCAGAATCGCCGGGACCGCGGGCTCGACGTTCTTAGCCAACTCGACGCGAAAGAACTTGTCGACGACCAGCGTCTGCTCGATCGTGCCGAGGCCGTCGAGCGCGAGATGCTTCAAGCTCCCGCGAACCGAATCGCCCACGAGCAGAGCACCGGTCAACACCGCCGTGCCAGCCAGCACACCGAGCGCCACGGCGACGTTCATACGCCAATGGTAGCTCAGGCTGCTGCGGATGAGTTGCGTGATGTTCATGAGTTACGCCTCGATCAGTCGACCGTCGTCGATCGTGAGCCGGCGACCGAACCGAGCGGCGAGCTCGGCGCTGTGCGTGACGGCGATCAGCATCGTGTTCTGCTCGCGCTGCAATTCGAGCAACAAGTCGCCGATCAGCTGCGCGTTGGTGCGATCGAGATTGCCGGTCGGTTCGTCGGCCAAAAGCAAGGCGGGTTGAGCCACCAGGGCTCGCGCGATCGCGGCGCGTTGACGTTCGCCGCCGCTCAACTCGCTCGGCCGATGTTCCAGCCGGTGCGACAGCCCGACGCGATCGAGCAGCTTGCGCGCCATGTCGACCCGTTGCGGCGTGACGCCCGTCGCCAACGACGGCACCAGCACGTTCTCAAGCACCGTACACTGTGGCAGCAGATGGTGATCCTGGAACACGAAGCCGATGCGCGTGTTGCGAAAGTTGGCCAAGCCTGGCTCGTCGAGCGCGAACGGATCGGCGCCGTCGAGCAGCACCTTGCCCGCGGTGGGGCGGTCGAGCGTGCCGATGATCTGCAACAGCGTGCTCTTGCCGCTGCCGCTGGGGCCGAGGATCGTGAGGTTCTCGCCGCGGGACAGGTTCAGCGAGCAGCCGCGTAACACGCTCAACGGCTCGGCGCGCGTCGGGTACTGCTTGACGATATCGGTAACAACCAAGTCGGGCATGGCGAGGGTCGCAAGGTGTCGTGCGAGGTGGGTTGGCCAGCGAACGCTTCACGATACAACAACCGTACGGAAGACCGCAACCGAAGACACAATGCACACACGGCCGATCAGTTTTCCGAAAGGTTGAACCAGTTAGGAGTTGAGATCGTACGGAGTGGAACGGATTCGATTTTTTCCTGAGCACGGAGGTGTTTTGTGGAAGCCTGCGCTGGGGAAAGCTTGCTGGCGATGCTGGCGGC